>JBPCWJ010000378.1:0-4872 GCA_051009635.1 Rhizobiaceae bacterium | reverse complement strand
CGGGGTAAAACGCGAAAACAAACGGCACGACAAATATCACAATCCCCGATTTGACTGCCGAAAATCCGGTCGCCATTGGTTCAGCCCTGGTAATTGTCGCGGCCGCAAAGGCAGCAAGCGCAACAGGTGGCGTAATTGCACTGGCGACCGCAAAGTAAAAGATGAACATGTGCGCCGTGAAAAGAGACAATCCCAATCCAGCAAGAACCGGTCCCATGAGCAGTGCGGCGTTGATATAAGCCGGGACCGCTGGCATGCCCATGCCCAATAGCACGGCAAGCAGCATTGTCATTAGGAGGGCTACGAACTGGAACAGGAGTGATCCGCTCCCACCAAGATCAAGGCTGTTCAACCACTCCAGCACGTCAAGGGCGAGGAAGACCGGAAGGCCGGTAAATGAAAGGCAAAAATCGATGATCGAGACAGCAAGGAACATCAGGTAGAGCGTCGAGATCAGAATACCCGCCTGTGACATCGCATCAATGATCTTCATGGGTCTGGCACGTACTTCGGGGTCCACGAACAATAAACCAAATAGCAGCATTACCGCCCACCATCCCGCAGCACCCGCAGATCCAGCGGAATTCTGGATAGCCTGCTGCACCCAGCTGAGACTGATGACCTTGCAGCCGGAATCGGTAATTTCGCGTTCGGCACCGAGGATGCCACCCAGCAAACCGCAACCGATTGCGTCTTTCGGGGTTAGAAGCAAAAACAGAATCAGAAAGATCGGGCCGAAAATCATGATCAGATTGAGAGCGTCTTGCCTGCCCAAATTCATGTCATCCGTAATCTTGCCAATCGCTTCGATATTCTGTTTTCTCGACTGGAAAACTGCAGAAAGAAACAGACAGAAAAAGTAGGCGGCTGCCGGAATCAGTGCCGCGATGATCACGCTTGAATATGGCACAGCAGTAAGTGACGCGAGTACAAACGCCGCTACGCCCATTACAGGTGGCATGATGGAACCACCAGACGAGGCAGCAGCCTCGACACCACCTGCAAATACCTTGGAAAATCCACGCTTCAACATCATCGGGATTGTGAGGACGCCGGTGGACAGCACATTGACAATCGGACCGCCAGAAATCGTTCCAAACATGGCAGAGGAGACAATTGCCGCATGAGCAGGTCCACCTCGCAGATGACGGGTCCAGCGGAATGCAAGCTTGATCAGCGACTTTCCACCAGCGGAACTGCCAAATAGCGAACCCAGGACCAGATAGGGAAAGATTGTATTCAGAACGATGTCCATGAACCGGCCAAGCAGTCCCGACGAATTATTAACTAGAACATCGTGGACTCGCGGGCGGCCGTCAGACAGCAATCGTGGCTCACCAGCAAGTTTGGTCACAAAATATTTGTTTATGTTTTCCACCCCGTAGGCATACCAGACGAGTACGGTAACGATGGTGTAGATGGAGATCAAGATTGCGACCAAAACCAGTGGCAGTCCCCAGACCTTGATGTTGTAGGAAAGGAAAACCACGATAGCCAGGCCGACGATAAGAACCAGCCAGCCACCAGTGGTATTTACACATTGCGGATCTTCCACGGTTGTCGGCGCTGGCAACCCCAGGGTTTCGCTGAATGCGGCAGAAGCTGCAAGACTCTCCTCAATCAGTCGGGCGCGGTCTCCGGTCATCCGGTCAACCAGACAGATCGCTTCGATTTCGACCAGATAAGTCATCGAAATCGTGATCGCCATGAATACCAGCGAAATATCCAGAAACAGCCCCAAACGGCGCTTTATCGGCGATTTATCTTTCCAGTCCCGCCACATTGAATGCTTCAGCGCGACAATTACCATCATTAATGCAAAGAAAACCGGATAGAACCATTCGAACGAAAATTTGCGAAGCTTTGCGCCGTCCCACCCAGTAATGGACGCCACGAGATCATCATATCCTGGTATGCCTGGGGTCGAATTTAATAACCCAAAGATCACCATACCCACTGCAAGCCAGTACAGAATCCTTAGTGATATGCTCGGTTGATCTGTGTTTGTATCTGACTCGCTGGCCATGATTGCCCCGTTGGAACAAGATCAGCCGGGCAATCATCTTGCCCGGCTGAACATTGCAAGATTATTTGGCACAATCTGGAATGGTATATCCTGCTTCCTCCCAGGCTGCGACTGCACCGGGGTGATACTTCAGCGGATTATTTCCGCACATATCTGTCACTGCAATATCTGTTTCACCGTGCCAGGTGCCGGGCATGAACGGAGCCTTGGTATGATAAATTGTCTCAATGTTTTCAATGAACGCGGCAGTCAGGGATTTTGCCAGGTCAAAGCCCATATCGACATTGACGATGTCTGCGCCCACAGTGCCTGGTCCGCGGAATGTGTCATCCTCGGAGACAATGGTTACACCTTCTCCATAACCCATGTCTGAAATTGGCATCGTGACAGGAACCGTGCCCGGCAGTTTCCCGACTTTCTGGAATGCATCACCTTCATAGACTTCCTTCGAGACTGAGAAGATCGTCATGTCACCGGAAGCAAGGGCAGCTGTTATCCGAGGATCTGGAAATGACATTGGCAACACCATGGCATCTGCCGAGCCATCCTGAATTGTCTTTACCGCCTGGCCCCAATTCACTTGCACACCTTCATATCCGCTGCCTTCTTCGAGGCCGGTATTTACCTTGATCAGAAGCCTGGCATTGGTCAGTGCTGCTCCGCGAGGAGGGCCGTTATAGATCGTCTTGCCTTCAAGCCCATCCCATCCGCTGATATTCGAGCTGTCATAGGCAAACAGCCCTTGTACAGAAACGCGATAGGTATAGAGGACTGCAAGGTCCGCCGCCAATTTGGCGCCTTCCTCAGCACCCAGGCCGGCATAGGGACCTAGGCCCTTGGATAACAGGAATGGAAGAATGAACGGCGCTGCAGCAATGTCGGTTTTACCTTCAGCTACATTCTGAACCGAGTTGGTCAGAGTTTGACCAGATGAAACCTGGATATCAGCTACCCCAGCTTTTTTGGCCGACTCTGATAGCGCAATAATTGAAATACCAGGCGTGGTGTTAGGTGCTGCAGTTTCTGCAGTCAGAATGCTCTGTGCTTGGGCGCTGGTCGCCATGCATATCGCAGCAGCAATTCCAACGATGGACTTTCTTGACATGTTTCTCCTCCGTTTTTTTATATTAGTTAATAGACAAGTTCGCCCAGACCAGCTTGAATCGCAAGCGTTTTGATTTATCTGTTGGCAGATGCCGCTGAGTATCTAAACCTGAGACAATAAAAGGAGCAGTTATAATGCCAAACCTGAAGCTTTTTGTGGCTCCGGGGACATGCGCAAGGGTAGGGACCATCGCTCTGGAAGAAATTGGTGTCCCTTTTGAAACCGAACTCGTGCGCATGGCCGCAAATCAACAAAACTCTCCGGAGTTTCTCAAACTGAACCCCAAAGGCAAGGTACCGACGCTGCTGATTGATGGTGTTCCCCTAACGGAAAACGTCGCGATACTGAGCTGGTTGAATGCACAATATCCCGATGCTGATCTCTTGCCCAAAACAACCGATCCGTTTGAAGCCACAAAGCAAACTGCCGATCTATCGTTCCTGGCTGCCACAGTTCATCCAACAGCAACGCGCATAACAATGCCAATGAAGTTCATGACTGACAGTGAGATGTCGTTCGATCAGGTTCGTCCAAAAGCAAAGGAAGCCATGGTGCCGATCATGAACATGATCGAAAAGAGGCTCGAAAATGGCCCTTGGTGGTATGGAGAAGACTGGTCAGTTGTTGATGCCTACCTTTATTGGGTCTGGTCACGGATCACCAGCTTTGGTTTTGAGGACGATAATTATCCCAACCTCCGGCGTCATTTTGAACTCAGCAATGAGCGACCGGCAGTCCAACGGGCAATGAAAAGGGAAGCTGAGTATGTTGAAGTTCTGAAATCAGAAGGACTTTTCAAAAAGCCGCGTTAGGGCAAGGCGGATATCTCTCTTGATCGAAACTGATACCACCGGAATATCATTGAAAAATTTGGTGAGCGCTCGGGGTCTCGAACCCCGGACCTACTGATTAAAAGTAAGTAATTGGGTTAAATGAAAACAATTGCTTATCCATTCGATCTTATGCTAACTTATTGTAAATAAATATGATATAATCCACGTTTGTCCATCGGCGATTGCTCCAATCCTAAGGTAATTGCCGCACATATGCCGCATAAAATGAGGTAACCATGCCCAAACTAGCCATGTCTGCCAAATGGCTGGATACCGTGAAACCTGATGTGTGTGCCCGCGACTACTACGATCAACGTGAGTTGGGACTTGTCGTTAGAGTTTCTGCAAGAGGTACAAAGACTTTTTATTTTGGATATCGCTCATCGCTAGGAGGCAATCAGCAGAAACTAAAACTCGGACGTTATCCGGACCTGTCGCTTGCTGACGCCCGCAATCAGTCAGCTTCCTATCGAACTGAACTTGCAAATGGCAATGATCTAAAAACTACGCAGCGAGATTGCCAAGCCCTTACCGTCAATGCCATTGCGATTGAGTATTTTAGTTCGGCAAAGTTTAAGCGCACCAGTGCCAGACACCAATATGATTGCCAGCGTGCGATTAGGAAAGACGTGCTGGTTGGGTTAGGTCAGTCAATCATCGGCGAGGTATCACGCCGTGAATGGATGGATACGGTTCGCAACGTCGAAAAGCGTGGTAGTCATGCGGCAGCCCATCAATTGTTTGTCTACTTGAAGACATTTCTAAACTGGGCAGAAGATCAGGGTTATCTGGAGTTGAACCCGATTGCACGGGCGAAATACGACAAACCAGCAGTCAGGCGGCAGCGTAAAAGTTTGTCAGAAGAAGACCTCAAAACGTTCTGGAATGAAGTAGACCGGGGCAGGGCA
>JBPCWJ010000377.1:0-3924 GCA_051009635.1 Rhizobiaceae bacterium | reverse complement strand
GCTATTGGCTTATTGCGCGGCTTCCTTTTCGCCAACAGCCTCAACTCGCGCCGCGCAATATTTGAATTCAGGAATTTTGCCGAACGGGTCAAGTTTGGGATTTGTTAATCGGTTTGCCGGGCTCTCATTAAAACAAAACGGCACAAAGACCATATTATCCGCCACATCATTATCCGAACGCAGCATAGCCTCAATATCGCCCCTCCTGGTCGAAATCCTGACGATAGAACCGGGCACCAAGCCCTTTTTCTCTATCTCGCGCTGATTCATGACAGCTATCCCATCAGGTTCAATTTGATCCAGCACCGATGAACGTCTGGTCATCGCGCCAGTGTGCCAGTGTTCAAGCAAACGCCCGGTCGTCAAAACCATAGGATAATCTGCATCCGGCACTTCATCAGGAGCGCGTAGCTCGGCAGGTACCAGCTTTCCGCGGCCATCTGCCGTCGGAAAACTCTCCCTGAAAATGATTGCATTTCCGGGCTGATCAGGTGCATCAGCAGGATATGTCACGGCATCTTCCCGTTCCAGCCGCTCCCAATCTATATTGTTTAGCGACGGCATGAATTGCTGCATCTCACGATAGACATCTGAAATATGCTCATACTTCCATTCAAGGCCAAGACCATTTGCAATCTCACTTATGAGTTCCCAATCCTGGCGGGCTTCTCCCGGCAAGGATAGCGCAGGCCGCCCTATCTGTACTTGCCGGTTGGTATTGGTATAGGTCCCGAGTTTTTCGGCATGTGCTGACGCTGGCAACACAACATCGGCATGCCAGGCGGTCTCTGTCAGGAAGATGTCCTGGACCACCAGATGGTCAAGCTTTGCCAACGCAGCTCGAGCATGATGCTGATCCGGGTCAGACATGGCAGGGTTTTCACCCATGATGTACATGCCCTTAATTTGATCATCATGAATTGCATCAACGATCTCAACCACGGTCAGACCGCGCTTCGGGTCGAGCGTTCTTCCCCAGCCATCAGTGTAATTTTTGCGAACATCCGGATCTTCCACCGATTTGTAGTCGGGATAGAACATGGGGATCAGCCCGGCATCAGACGCGCCCTGTACATTGTTCTGACCCCGCAGCGGATGCAGTCCGGTACCATCACGGCCGACATGGCCGGTTATCAGGGCAAGAGCGATCAGGCAGCGGGAGTTGTCAGTCCCATGGGTGTGCTGGGAAATACCCATGCCCCAGAAAATGATTGCCCGCTCCGCATTGGCATAGGTTCTGGCAACTTCACGAATTTTCTCGGCTTCCACCCCGCAAACTTCAGCCATGGATTCAGGAGAAAACTCGTGCACATTTTCCTTTAATGCCTCAAAGCCGGAAACATGCGCCTGAATATATTGCTCATCATAGAGCTTTTCCTCGATAATCACGTGAAGCATCGCATTGAGCAGTGCCACGTCTGATCCCGGAGAAAACTGGATTGGATGGGTGGCATGACGCATCAGCGCCTGTTTGCGTGGATCCAGTACAATCAAACTGGCACCGCGCTTTGCTGCCTGTTTCAGATAAGTTGCTGCAACGGGATGGTTTTGTGCCGGCCGTGCACCAATGACAACAATGCAATCAGATTGTTCCGCTGCTGAAAACGGAGCTGACACAGCACCAGAACCTATTCCTTCAAGCAATGCCGCCACGGAGGAAGCATGGCAAAGCCTCGTGCAATGATCGACATTATTGGTTCCAAATCCCTGTCGAACCAGCTTCTGGAACAGATAGGCCTCTTCATTCGATCCCTTGGCCGAGCCAAAACCTGCAAGAGCACTGCCGCCATCCTTGTTCCGAATGGATTTCAGGTCACCCGTTGCGCGCTCCAGCGCCTCTTCCCAGCTTGCCTCACGAAATATCGTCAGCGGGTCTACACCGGCAAGATCGATATCAGCGCGCTTTGGAGCATCGTCCCGCCTTATCAGCGGCTTCATCAACCGATCTGGATGGCGGACATAGTCAAAACCGAACCTGCCCTTGACGCATAACCGGTTTTCATTGGCAGGGCCGTTCCTTCCGTCTATCTGAACGATCCGGTCATCCTTGACATAAACCTTTGTCTGGCAGCCGACACCGCAATAAGGACAAAGCGAATCCACTACCTTGTCGAATTCCTTGACAATCCGAGTCTTCCCGGCTTCATCCATCAACGTTTTTTCGTAAAGTGCACCCGTCGGACAGGCCTGGACGCATTCACCGCAAGTCACACAAGTCGATAATCCCATGGGATCAGCAAGATCAAACACGGGTACCGATTGGCTTCCACGGTAGCCCATACCGATGACATCATTGACCTGGACTTCACGGCACGCTCGCACACAAGCACCACAAGCAATACAAGCATCCAGATTAACGGCGATCGCGGGATTGGTAATGTCATGGCCAATATCGGGGTCAACAGATTTTGACGGTAACCTACCGGTTTCACCAATTCCCATGCTCCCGGCCCATTGCCAGAAGTCCGAGCCATTGTCCGGTCCCTCTTCTTGTGATCGCATATCGGCGGCAAGCATTTCGAAAACCATGCGGCGGGACTTGTCTGCACGCTCAGTATCAGTGCGCACCACCATGCCTTCAGTTGGATTTCGAATGCAGGATGCAGCAAGCACCTTTTCGCCTTCGATTTCCACCATGCAGGCGCGGCAATTGCCATCCGTGCGATAGCCCGGCTTATCGACATGACAAAGATTGGGGATGCGAACCCCTTCCCGCTTTGCGATATCCCAGATGGTTTCATCGCTGCCTGCGGTGACGTTCTTTCCATCGAGAGTGAAACTGACCTGCTTGGGCATCACAAATCCTCCCGAAAATAGGTAAGAAGATGATTGACAGGATTAGGCGCAGCCTGCCCCAGACCACAAATCGAGGCATCACGCATGACGGTTTCGATATCCCGGATTGCTTCTTCGTCCAGCGGACCATCTTCCGACAACAAGGTTACAAGTTTTTCTGTCCCGCCCCTACATGGCGTACATTGCCCGCAGCTTTCATGCTTGAAGAACTTCAGTATATTCAGGGCAGCGTCCTTGATGCTGTCCCTGTCGGACAGGACAACAATCGCATGACTACCGACAAAAGCACCGTATTTGAAAAGATTGTCACCAAAATCCAGCGGAATATCAGCCATGGATGCAGGCAGGATTCCTCCTGATGCTCCACCGGGAAGATAGCCCTTGAATGTGTGGCCATCAGCCATTCCACCGCAATATTCTTCAATCAATTCGGTGACAGTAATGCCGGCAGGCGCTTGTTTTACACCCGGTTCCTTTACGCGCCCCGAAACCGACCAGGAACGAATTCCCGGATATCCGGGCCTTCCCATCCCGGCAAACCAATCAGGACCTTTCTCGATGACATCTCTCAGCCACCAAAGTGTCTCAACATTATGGTTGAGTGTTGGACGGCCAAACAGACCAACCTCGGCAATATAGGGCGGTCTGTGGCGGGGCAACCCGCGCTTACCCTCAATGGATTCGAGCATTGCGGATTCCTCTCCGCAAATATAGGCCCCTGCCCCACGCCGTAACTCGATATATCCCTTTTCTATCAAACCCTTGTCTTCAAGCGCTGATATCTCGGAACGCAATATTTCCAGGACTGCGGGATATTCATCCCGCATGTAAACATAAATACGTTCAGCCTCGATATAGTGCGCGGCAATCAGTGCACCTTCAAACATCCGATGTGGATCCCGCTCCAGACAATAACGGTCCTTGAAAGTACCAGGTTCTCCTTCATCACCGTTTATTGTCAAATATCGCGGTCCTGAATAGGACAGCACAAATTTCATCTTTGTGCCTGATGGGAAACCTGCTCCGCCAAGCCCGCGCAATCCCGCATCATTCATCATCTGGATTAATGCATCGACTTGCACCGCACCCGCTCGAATGCGGGCGAGCAAATCATAGCCACCCTGTGCC
>JBPCWJ010000376.1:0-2654 GCA_051009635.1 Rhizobiaceae bacterium | reverse complement strand
AAATTGCAGGCGGCCATTAATGCCTCAAAGAGCAGCGGTGCGATCATCGTGTTGAAGGGGCCCGATACGATTATCGCGGAACCAGATGGTAGAGCTGCCATCAATTCGAATGCGCCCGCATGGCTCGCCACTGCGGGTTCGGGCGACGTATTGGCAGGTGTGATAAGCGGGTTTCTGGCACAAGGCATGTCCGGCTTTGAAGCGGCCTGTGCCGGCGTCTGGCTTCATGGGACGGCGGCGGCATATTTGGGGCCAGGTATGACGTCGGAAGAGCTGGTGAAGCAGGTATCGTCAGCTGTTTTTGCACTGCACAATATGAATCAATTGTAATATTTCGTTAATTTTTCGGCGTAATAATTCACATTCGTGCCCCAATTCGATTGCATGAGCGAGATCACATATTGCAATGCAACAGGAATTATCCCCGTGAAAAATTATCAAATGAAAACGCTATCAAGCGTATTTGTAGCTGCGTCCATCTTGCTGGCCGCAGCATCATCAGCCAGCGCCAAGGGCGAGCAATGTGGTGACGCATCATGGTATGCGCTGACCTCGAAGACCGCCAACGGCGAGAGAATGGATCCCTCAAAGATGACTGCGGCCCATCGCAACCTGCCCTTTGATACAAAGGTCCAGGTAACAAACAAATCGAACGGCCGTTCGATTGTGGTCCGGATCAATGACAGGGGCCCCTTTATCAAGGGCCGGATCGTTGATCTGTCCAAGGCAGCAGCCGGTGAGCTTGGCTTCATCCGGTCAGGTGTTACGGATGTCTGTCTGCATATCCTAAGCTGACCGGCATACCTACATTGCGTAAAGCAGCATCAGCACATATTTAATGCTGATGTTGCAACTTCCTGAAAATACCTATCGGCTGAAAGTCGAACCGGCGGGCCAGCGAATTACTGCACATGTCAACGGCCATCTGGCCGCTGACAGCAGCAATGCCCGGATCATGCGCGAAACCCGGCTTGCCCCGACTGTTTATTTTCCACGCGATGATGTGTTTCATCTCGATGAAAATGCGTCCGAGTTCCGAACATTTTGCCCGTTCAAGGGAACTGCTGAATATCACGATCTGATATTACCCGAAGGCCGGATTTCGAACGCCACCTGGTGTTATCCCCGGACGCTGAAGGAATCGGAAGATATCATGGGCATGGTGGCCTTTGATCCCCGTCATGCGATTCTGTCACCCGAATTGGCGGACACCTCTCCAATTGCTGGTGATGGAAACATTACCAGCCCGTTTGTCGACTGGCTATTGCGCGAAGCGTGGGTGATCTCCGACCCTGCTGAACTGACAAGGCAAATTGCGCATCGTCTGATTGCCGCAGGAGTTGCCGTTTGGCGGCTCAATATCCTGATCTGGTCGCTGCATCCGCAGACTGCTGGTATAGCCTATGTGTGGAAGCGCGATGATGACAGTCTCCAGATCAGCGAACCCAGCTATGAGACGCTTGAGACGCCTGCCTTCATAAACAGCCCGCTGCGCTATGTTGCCCATGGCCTTGGCGGTGTCCGGCAAAATCTGACGGCTGATCAGATGGAATTCAGTTTTCCGATCATGGATGAATTACGGGCAGGGGGTGCTACCGATTATGTCGCCATGCCGCTGCGGTTTTCTGACGGGCGCATTCATGTCCTGACGCTTGCCACTGATCATCCCGACGGGTTTACGACTGCAAATCTGGGTATGATCTTTGAGTGCTCTGCGGTCATCAGCCGTTATTATGAAGTCCACATGCTGCGCTCCAATGCCCGAAACGTGCTCGGAACCTATCTGGGCAAGCGCACCGGTGAACGCGTATTGGGTGGTGAAATCCGGCGTGGCGATGGCGAGGATGTGGACGCTGCGATTGTCATCTGCGACATGCGCCAGTCTTCCATCCTGTCCGAGCAAATGGAGCGGGATGAATATCTTGATCTCCTGAACCGGTTTTTCGAGACGGTTACCGGTGCCGTGGAGAAGAATGGCGGAGAGGTCTTGAAGTTTGTGGGCGACGCGGTTCTGGCAATCTTCCCGTCTGATGCCGGTGAAGCCGCCGCCTGCCGATCCGCGCTCAAGGCGGCCTGCGAGGCGGTGGAGGCCGTGTCGGGTATCGAATTTGGTCCTGGCAATCAAAGGCTTGCCTGTTCGGCCGGTGCCGCCTTTGGCCGGGTCAGCTATGGTAATGTCGGTTCGGCAACGCGGCTGGATTTTACCGTGACGGGAACGGCGACCAATATTGCTGCGCGGCTTTGCGATCTGGCGAAACATCTGGACCGTGATGTTCTTGTCTCGACTGAATATTCCCATCATCATGACCAGCTGGAAAGCACCGGCAGCCATGAATTGCGCAATGTGGGAGACAGTGTCGAAGCCTTTACGCCACGGCCTGAAATCAGGACAATGGCATAAAGCTGTAATGGAGTGCTTCCAGTTTGGTGCAAAAGCCATTATATGGTGACTGGATTTTGTTGGACAGCGCGGCCTTTAACCGCGTTTGAACGGGAACAAAAACATGTTGAACAGCCTTGATCTTCCGGGCAAACCCGAGGACAACCGCATTGTCGTGGCAATGTCGGGTGGTGTTGATTCATCGGTGGTTGCAGCCCTCCTGAAAGCCGAAGGTTATGACGTTGTGGGCATGACCCTGCAGCTCTACGACCAT
>JBPCWJ010000375.1:0-2719 GCA_051009635.1 Rhizobiaceae bacterium | reverse complement strand
AATGCACAAGCATATCGTTTTCTCGAAGTGAGGATCAGGAAGCATTTTTTGATAGTCCTGTGCCCTTGTGGGATTTTGAGGCCTACAAGGTCAAATTCGAGAAACTTGTTCGACACATGCAATCGGGAGATTGCTATCAGGCGAACCTGACTTTCCCAATTGTATGTGACTGGCAAGGTAATCCATTTGAGCTGTTTACCAAGTTGCATTCCATCCAGCCTGTTTCCAACGCTGCCTATGTGGATTTGTCCGGTCCAGCTATTTTATCCAGGTCGCCTGAAATGTTCTTCCGTGTCGAACGAAATGGTTCAATTGAGGCACGGCCAATGAAAGGGACTGCGCCACGTGGAAAAACGAAAGAAGAAGATGAGCCAATTGCCAGGGAACTTCAGGAAGATCTCAAGAACATAAGTGAAAATACCATGATCGTTGACTTGTTACGCAACGATATTTCGCATGTTAGCAAGCATGGCTCAGTGACTGTTCCCGAATTGTGTTCACTACATTCTTTTGCAACCTTGCATCAATTGGTGAGCAGAGTTCGCGGAGAGCTTAGGGACGGTATTGGTTTGTCCGACATATTTCGAGCATTGTTCCCCTGTGGCTCGATAACAGGTGCTCCCAAGATCAGGGCAATGGAGATTTTGCATGAACTGGAAGAGGGTTGCCCTCGTGACGTTTATTGCGGTGCCATTGGATGGATTGAACCTACAGGTGCAATGCAATTCAATGTGCCCATTCGAACCATGAGCCTTTACGATAACAATGTAGCTCGATTTAATGTCGGTGTTGCGGTGACGTTAGATTCAAATGCAAAGTCAGAGTATGATGAATGCCTTTTGAAAGCGAAATTTGTCACTGACTTGATAGAGTCGAATGGCTGATTTGTGTCATACACAGTCCATGTTTCAATCGACAATTCATTCCGTAGATAACAAGTCGCCAACAACTCTCAGATTCCTTAAAGGGCGAACAATATCTATTGCTTTTTGATAGAGAGGATGTGCCTTGTAGGCATCAAGCTGGGCCGCGCTTTCAAACTCTGCATAGACAATGAAATCGACCTCATCTTTTGAAAGTGTATCCAGGCCCAGATTCCTCTGTACTTCAATAAGCTTGCAATGGGGTATATCGCGAAGCAGTGAAAGTCCCTTATAGATATCGTTTTCGTACGATTTTTCTTTTGCGCTGAAAAAAACAATATGTCGTATCATGGTGATTATCTGATGTATTTGTTCGTGATTTTTGAGTTGTGATAAGCGATTATTTTGCAAATTGGACCATGATCTGGTGACCCGTCCATGAAACCATCATCTGCAGGCGGTAAATTCTTGTCACCAATTCCGGAGACTATTTAATCAAAATATCCCTGTAGCGGTTTTACAGTCAGTTCGGCAGTCTTCAAAATGGCGGCGGCGTGGCAGGCTGCAGTAGCTCCTGAAATCGTGGTGAAATATGGCACCTTGTTGAGAAGTGCAGCAAGGCGAAGGGATTTGGAATCCGAAATCGCCTTTCTGCCCTCTGTCGTATTGATGACCATCTGAACCTGGCGGTTGCGAATAGCGTCCTCGATATGAGGGCGGCCTTCCAGAACCTTGTTTATCCGCTCGGATTTAACGCCGTTTTCGTTCATGTAGCGGTTGGTGCCGCTGGTGGCCATGATACGGAAATTCGCTTCCTGCAGCGCCTTGACGGCAGGTAGAATACGTTCCTTGTCGTCGTCACGTACCGATACAAAAACGGTGCCCTGTGTGGGCAGATCGTTTCCGGCTCCAAGCTGGGCCTTGGCAAATGCCATGGCGTAATCGGTATCGAGGCCCATAACCTCACCGGTTGAACGCATTTCGGGGCCAAGAAGGGTATCGACGCCCGGAAACCGGGAGAAGGGGAAGACAGCCTCTTTTACTGCAATATGGCCCAGATTGCGGCCGTCTGGCAGGGAACTGTAAGCTGCAATAGATTCCTCCAGGGATTCTCCGGCCATGATGCGGGCGGCGACTTTTGCGATCGGAGCACCAATTGTCTTAGCCACAAAGGGCACGGTGCGTGAAGCTCGAGGGTTCACCTCAAGAATATAGATGACGCCATCCTTGATCGCGTATTGCACATTCATCAAGCCACCTACATTGAGTTCCTTGGCGAGCAGGATGGACTGGCGTTCCAGTTCATCGAGAATATCCTCACCAAGCGAATGGACGGGCAGGGTGCAGGCTGAATCTCCCGAATGGATGCCGGCTTCCTCAATATGCTCCATGATGCCGGCAACGACAGCATTTTCCCCGTCGCACAGGCAATCGACATCAAGCTCGGTGGCGTTCGGCAGATAACCATCGAACAGCAAGGGATTTGCGCCCAGAAGTGTATTGATCTGACCGGTCTTGTCGTTCGGGTAACGCGCCTTGATTTCCTCGGGAACAAGTTCGGGTACGGTATCAAGCAGATATTCGGACAGTGCCTGCTCGTCGCGGATAATCTGCATTGCCCGGCCGCCCAACACGTAGGAGGGACGCACAACCAAAGGAAAACCCAGTTTGGCGGCGACAAGGCGGGCTTGTTCAACTGAGTATGCAATACCGTTCTTCGGCTGATTGAGCTCAAGTTTGTGCAGCAGTTTCTGGAACCGGTCGCGATCCTCGGCAAGATCGATTGCATCGGGTGAGGTTCCCAATATCGGGATACCTGCCTTTTCCAGTGCGGAGGCAAGTTTCAGTGGCGTCTG
>JBPCWJ010000374.1:0-2552 GCA_051009635.1 Rhizobiaceae bacterium | reverse complement strand
GTACATGATGCGACAAAGGAAGGACACAAGCTGATAATCCTGGTTGGTGATCTGCCTTACTATGCGAGATTCGGTTTCAAGATTGTCGAACCAGGAAAAATTACCCTTCCGGGCCCGGTTGATCCGGCCCGTTTGCTGGCAGCTGAACTCGCTCCGGGTGCATTGGATGAAATCTCGGGCCGCGCTCACAATTCATTGCAATAAAGTGACACTGGATGACAATCCGTTGAACTGCGTCCCAATTCGTTGACATCAAATCATTCACGAATAAAAACTTGGGCAATTGATTTGGCTTGCACGCGATCAAACACATCGGATGTTGATTCAGATTACGCTTATGCGTGACCTTTTATTAGCCCGGGGATTAGAGATGCACCTGAAAAAACTGGTTAACATATTGGCGGCGGTGGCGATCTTCGCATTTCCATACAATTCTCTTGCCGACACAGCAAAGAAACAAAAGGCATCTGCAAAAGAGAGCGAACAGACGAAGCCCATAGAGCCAATCCCTTTCATGTTTGGTCTCTTCAATGCGCAAAAGCCTGTGCTGGAACCGCTGACTGAAGATCAAGTCGCAAATGATGAGAAATGGGCCTCCCTGGCCAAGAAAAAGAAATACAAGATCAAGGAAAAATATGAACCTACAGTGGTTCGTTATTCAGGCTACAAACCTGGCACCGTGATTATCGACACCAAG
Organism: Rhizobiaceae bacterium; assembly: GCA_051009635.1. Lineage (GTDB taxonomy): Bacteria > Pseudomonadota > Alphaproteobacteria > Rhizobiales > Rhizobiaceae > BOKV01. The sequence continues at coordinate 1,855 of JBPCWJ010000374.1, read as the reverse complement.
GAAAAGCAACTCTTCTTCATGGAATCGCCAACGACAGCAATCCGCTATGGAATTGCGGTTGGAAAGGAAGGCCTTACTTTCACGGGCAAGACAAAGGTCGGTGATAAAAAGGTCTGGCCTCGCTGGACGCCCACCAAGGCGATGATCGATAGATCGCCTGGTAAATACAAGCGTTATTCCAAGGGAGTGGACGGCGGAATAAAAAACCCGCTTGGTGCCCGGGCAATCTATCTATATCTGGGCCGCAATGACACCTATCTGCGTATTCACGGGACCAACAAGCCAAATACAATTGGCACAGCGTCCTCAAATGGCTGCTTCAGAATGCACAATGAGCATGTCATCGATCTTTACGAACGTGTAAAAATGAATGCCGAAGTGGTGATCCTCTGATCCACTTCTAATACAGGCATTTTCCCGCAGATTGGCCAATCTATTTTTTCCGTCGCAGCAATTGCCGCAGAAGACCTACACGCAACGCCATTGTGTGACCTGACCGGGTCTTCGTGTTCAAAACCGGCGTATTTTCTGAAACATCTGCCGTCGCCTCGCGCTTGAGGATGTAGATGCCCGAAACAACAATGATGGCTGTGCCCAGATAGGTATGCCACTCCGGATATTCGCCGAAAAGCAAGACACCAAAAACTGCTCCCCAGACAATTTGGGAATATTGCATTGGCGCCACGATAATCGCATCTCCGTTTGCGTATGCTGCCACCAAAAGCGCCATCGCAGCCAGAACCAGCAGCGATACTACCGCAAACATTCCCAGTTCGAATATGGGAACTTCCACATAAACAAACGGCAGGACAACAGCCGACAAAAGCAGGTTGGAAATCATCGGATAGAGGATCATGACTACCCGGCGCTCCTCATTTCCAATCTTTCGTACAATTACGGAGTTAAATGCACCGGTGCAGGCAGCACCGAACGCAGCAAGATGGCCAAGTACCAGCGGACTGGAACCGGGCTGAATGACAATGAGAACTCCTACCAGCCCAACTATCATTGCAATACCACGCCGTAGTCGAACGGTCTCACCAAGCATTGGGATTGCAAGAAGCGTTATGAGCAAAGGCGCGGAAAACACAAATGCATAGACCTGCGAAAGCGGTAGCGTGCTGAATGCATAAAACGCGCAAGCTGCAGAAATCGTCCCACTGATACTTCTGATTGCTATCCAATAGGAATGAATCGGCCTCAAGGTTCCCGGCTTTTGATCCCCGATCATGATCACCGTGATGATTGGAAAACTCAACAGTGCACTAAAGAAGACAATCTGGAATGGCGAAAACGTTGCGCCAAGCCCCTTGACGATCACATCATGAGTCGAGAATGCCGCAAACGCCGCAAGGCCAAGCAGTGCACCTTTATGATTGGCTGATATTGGCAAGATCGATACCGCTGGAATTCAATTCAAAACAGAACAAACCCGCCTTTATCACGTTCACGCCCGCCCAAGAAGCGCTCCAGTCATGGTGATTTCGCAAGCCTGCCTTGCACAGCCTGCATCATTGTCAGAATTCCAGCCCGTATGGAATGCCCTACCGTCCTTCGCGAAGCCACATCGCCGATACGACACTCAATAGTAAAGCCAGCCCCAGCAAACCGGAAAACAGCGATATTCGATTAACACCGCGCAACAGGCTTGATTTGGTATTTTCCAGACCAATCCAGCCTTGCCCGGAAGCATTGGCACCAACCCGGATTGGTACAATTCTGGGAACATTGGATCCACTTGCCCGCCTTGCTGAGCCTTTTGCCGCTTCAAGAACTGGAGCCAGCAGACTTGTGGCACTCAAAACGTCACCATACTCGCGGGGATTGGCAGGGCCAACATGGGTAAGGGCGGTTA
>JBPCWJ010000373.1:0-2943 GCA_051009635.1 Rhizobiaceae bacterium | reverse complement strand
CACATTGCCTGCGATGATCGAAGGCGTCAGACAGTTTTACGACGGACCTGTTGACTTTGCTGAAGATCACATGGTCTGGAACATCACCAAGGATGGCGTGAGAACACGCATGGCGGTTGTTAATCCTGAGTCCTATCCTGTTCCACCGCTGAAGGAAAAACAGGTTGCAACCGGAGATGATGCTTACAAGACCCCTGATTGGGTATTGGACGGATTTCCAGAGGAAATCACCGAAATCGCTGATGATATCTATGAAAACTTCAACAGCAACAACGGAACTGATTTCAAGTTCCAACTCAAGAAATAAATAGATTTTCGGGAGTGGTAACACATCACTCCCGATGTCCGTTTTTGGTACAAATCGGTCATCTGAACGGCCAACTACGCATGTCCATTATTGGCCCAAGTGAGATATCCGGAAGCGATAACTTACGCCCCATCACGCAGCCTGGTAGATCCGCTCAACTTCGTAGCTCTGGCTGCGGCACATAGCTCACGAAAATGATCGCTATGCGGATCAACCCGCCCAAATCGATCTGGTCGAAATCGCTCTATGTCAAATCGCGGCGTTCTTCCCAATGCCAAATCGGCAATCACATCGCCCATACCCGCGGACAAGGTAATCCCGGAACCGCAATCTCCTGTAGCAGTATAAAAACCTGAAGCTCCTGGAACTGGTCCAAGTACAATTTCGCCATCCGGGGTATAGGAGGATAATCCACAAATGTAGCTTGAGAACTGGGCCCGCTCGATCCCCGGGAAGAATTGTTCCAATCCCGAGTAAGCGTCAGCCAGAACCTCCCAATGTTCCTCTCCCTGTGTTGGCGAGAATGCAGACAAGTCTTCGGGCAGCTTGCGAGCATCAAAGGTAACTGAATTTTTCTCCTGTACTCCCAGAACCAGACCGCCAACTTCAGGGCGCGTATAGGCAGCTATATCCGGAAGGATAGTGACTGGTTGCTGACCCCCAAAGCTTTCATCCGGCTCCGCAATCCAGTAATGGCTGCGAACCGGCGCCACTGGTAGAGAATAGCCAATTTTCTCTGAAAACAGCGCAGCCCAAACACCGCAGGCATCGATTACTGTTCCGCACTCGATTTGACCATTGTCGGTCAATACACCTACAACCTTCTTTTGGTTCACCAGTACATTGTGTACATTTGTGCGAACCCGGATAATCGCTCCACGAGCCCGGGCAGCATCAGCATATGACAAGGTCAAAAGATAGGGATCGGCGTACCCGTCATCGGGGAAGAATGCCACATTGATTATGTTGCTGACATCCAACCAGGGAACCAACTTTCTGAGTTCAGTCAAGCTCGGCCGCTCGGCCGGGATATTCTGACTGGCTGCGTCTTTCATCATGGCATCCAGCTCTGCAGCGTGCATTTCAGATGCTGCTAAACGCATGCTTCCGACCATGTGAAATCCTGCATCCCGACTTAATTCCTCCTCAAGAACCTCTAGAGTATCAACTGTTAGTTTTGCCAAGGGTGTTTTCCACCGCTTCGTTGATGCCTGCAGGATCAATCCTGCGGCCTGACTGGATGCTGCGCTGGCCAGTTCATTGCGTTCCAGTAACAATACTGATCCCGCACCCTTTCGCATCAAGTGATATGCGACTGAAGCCCCAATGATCCCGCCGCCAACAATAACATGATCGAAGGTTTCCATTTGCCTCATTCACTACAAAACGTTGGTAGCCAACTTACAAGCTGAATCCAGCGTCGTATTCCTTTCACTAACCAGTAAATCCACATTTTTGTCGATGTCTGGAAATTTCCCAAAGCTGACATTCGCCTCATCATTGACCAGCATCTACAGCCGACAATCTGATTTTTTAGCTAAGAAGTGTAAAGCCGATCAAGACAGCCATCTAACTTTCGTAGCCCAAATGACGCCAGGGCCCGCATTGCCTGGCTTGGGGACAAATTTTAGTTCCCGGTTGACGATTTCAATGCCGGCGACAGGTTAACGTCTTTCAGTTTGTTATCCAGACATTCGAGAATTTTCACTCGCGCCGGATTACGCAGAATTGCTGCGTATTTGTATTTAAAAGCACCACTGGACAAATCAATGATTTGCTCGGCAACCCAGCCTGCTTCTAACATCGTCTCTGTATCTTCCTGCGTTCCATTCCAGAACGGCGTTTTGATTCCAGATGGTGCAGCAACAAGTACCTTGCCAAGTGCTTTATCGCGAACGAGAGAGGCGCCCAGCATGCCCAGACCGGATTTGGTGGCGCAATATGCCGGCTCCAATTCCCGGGGTGTATATTGTGAGCTGGAAGTTATTAGCATTATCTTTAGTGGTGATACCGACTTTGTTTTCAGGCGCTGAATAAACATCATGGGAGCCAACAGGCCTACATTCACCATTGTTTGGAGTTCATTGTCGCCAAAGCTGTCGATATGCCCCCTTTGAAGATAGCCGGCGGCATAAATCAGTGTGTTCACGTTTGGAAAATCCTTCACGATGCGATCCAGATCATTACCTAACTGCTCTGAATGGTCTGTTATCGAGAGTTCTTGAAAATATGCTCCATCCAGATTTCGGTCTTTACGCCCCGTAATGCAAACATTGTGTCCGGCTTGGATGTAACGCACTGCAAGTTCTTTGCCGACACCAGAGGTCCCCCCAACAATAAGTATGTTTTTCTTCACGCCGGTTCTCCTTGAGGTCAAATATCTAATGTAAGGAATGTGGCAGGATTCTACTTTTGCGATCTCTCAACATGCGGTTCGGTGGCTAAATTACGATACAACGATAGATGAAGGTCAGGTGTTCGTTCATTTGTAACTCTTCAAACTTTTTGGGAGCGCCGACACTTGGTGCTCGCACGAAATGGAAAAATCCATTTCGATTAAAGCGGATAGAGAGTTTTTACTAATTCAGGCTCAGTTATACACTTGGCGGCTTACAGCAGATTGTCTCATACGGATA
>JBPCWJ010000372.1:0-19765 GCA_051009635.1 Rhizobiaceae bacterium | reverse complement strand
GAGGCATTTCCCAGCGTCGCAAGATAAAACGCATCAAAGGCCGTCATTCTTGCACCGGCCAATTGGGAAACCACATAAGCATCACGCATTGTGGCCAGCATGGAAAAGCTGGTGCCCCCGCCAATGTCACAGCCAATGCCGACATTGACCGGACTATCTGCATTTCTGACATGCTTGTATCGAAACAAACCTGAACCCAGGAAGTTATTCGAAGTTGGACAATGCACAATCGACGAGCCTGCTTCGCTCATCCTGTTTAGTTCGCGCTCGGACAGATGAATTCCGTGCGCAAAAAATGCCCGTTCGCTCAACAGCCCAAATCGCTCATAGACGTCTGTATAGTCGCGCGACCATGGGAATGCGGTAGCGACCGCCTCGATTTCCGCCTTGTTCTCTGACAAATGAGTTTGGAGGACCAGATCGGGATATTCCCGCTTTAATGCACCAACCGCTTCCAGTTGCCGCTCGCTGGAAGTGACCGCAAATCGTGGCGTAATCGCATATTGCAGCCTGTCCACGCCATGCCATTTATGGATCAATTCGCGAGACTGGTCATAACCGGTTTGCGGTGTGTCAGTCAGCCCCGAGGGGGCATTGCAGTCCATCATCGTCTTGCCTGAAATGACAGCCATCGACCGCGATTGGGCTTCTTCGAACAAGGCATCAAGGGCTTCGGGGTGAATGGTCGAAAAGGCGAGACAGGCGGTAATCCCGTGATTGATCAACTCATCAAAGAACAGTTTGGCCGCGCGACTGGAAAACTGCGGGTCGCCATAACGCATCTCTTCAGGAAATGTATATCGCTCCAGCCATTCCAGCAGGCTTTCGCCATAGGCAGCAATCATCCGGTATTGCGGGAAGTGCAGATGCGCATCCACAAATCCAGGGATGATCAGACTGTTACCGTGGTCTATTCTATTTGCCTCAGCATATTCAGCCGGCAGATCGGATCGATCACCAACCCAGACAATCTTGCCATCATCACCAATGACAACGGCACCATTCTCCCGATGAACATAGGCGGATTTTGAAACGCCGGGATCGGCCACAAAACTCAATGTCTGACCCGTCAAAACCTGCATGGATCAAGATCCCTTCAAATCCCCGCCTCAATGCCTACCGTCAAGATGGCGTACTTTCCGCATTTCAGGAAACAGCCATGCCCACAATATCGCAACCCCAACCGCGCCAAATCCTCCGATTGCGACAGCATTCACCGTTCCTATCAATGCGGCCATCGTTCCGGCCCTGAACTCACCCAACTCATTGGACGCTCCAACAAATACCATATTGACCGCATTGACGCGGCCACGAAGCCGGTCAGGGGTCCACAGCTGGATGAGTGTTTCCCGTATATAGACACTGACCATATCCGCTGCGCCCATAAGGGCAAGTGCGGCAATTGATAACCACGCTAGCGTGGAAAAGCCGAACATAACCGTGAATGCACCATACAGGCCGACACAGGTCAGCATGACAAGGCCGGCATGATCCCGGAATGGCGAACCTGACAACCAGACTGCCATAATGACGGCACCCACTCCCGGAGCAGCCCGAAGCATGCCTAGGCCCCAGGGGCCCAGTTCCAGAATGTCGCGAGCATAAACCGGCATCAAGGCAACGGCGCCGCCAAGCAAAACCGCAAAAAGGTCGAGTGAAATCGCACCGAAAACCACCTTCTCGCGATATATATATCGGAACCCCTCAAAAAGGGTGGAGATCGAAACCTTCACGGTTTCTGTATGCTGTGTGGGTTTTGGGATTAACATACACAAAACCCCGGCAATGCCGATCATGACGGATGCCGTGCTATAGGCTGCGAAAGGAGATATGCCATAGAGCAGCCCTCCAGCAACCGGCCCCAGAACCGCAGCCATTTGCCAGGAAGAGGAGTTCCAGGCCACGGCATTTGCAAAATCCTTGGGCGGTACAATATTGGCAAGAAGCGCAGATGAAGCCGGTCCAAAAAATGCACGCGCAATCCCGAAAACAAACAGGATCGCAAAGACCGGAAAAGGTGAGGTCAGTCCTCTATATGTCATATACAGAAGTGTGGCTGCACAAATACATTCGATGAATGCAGACAGGGCCATGATCATGCGCCGGCCAAAACGGTCTGCTACTGTTCCGGTTACCAGAACAAGCAAAAGAGAGGGCGCAAACTGCATCAGACCCACAAGCCCGAGATCAAATGGATTGCGCGTCAGATCATAGATCTGCCAGCCGACCGCAACCGAAACGATCTGGGTAGCAAATGTCGCAAGGAACCGGGCAAGCCAGTACCGGACAAAAGAGCCATTCCTGAATGCCGCGAAACGATTATCGCCATCAGGTTTGGAAGTTTGCTGCGCCATTGGGGAAACTCGTGATTGGAACAACCCTTGTACAGCAAAGGAATTTCCCGACCAATCCCTTTAGTTGCGCTTTAGAAACGACCATCAGAACTTGCCGACAACGTTCACAAATACACCGCTATCATCAAGCGTCAGATCCGTCAGATCGTCACTGAATCGGCCAAAATTGTAGCCAATACCAAACTTCAGATTATTGCCAATATGCCGGTAAATACCGGCCAGCACGCCATAATGCACCTGATCAAGCTCAGGCAACCAGAACATACGGCCCTCAACCATCAAGTCCCAATTGTGAACTACATGCAGGTCAAATCTCAGGGCAGCCAGATGCGCTGAAGAATACTCAAAATTACTATCATATGCAGACGAGATCATGCCAAACCGTGCGCCATATTTACCGCCAACCGAAACCAGCTCATTCAAGTCATAGATTACGTCACCGGAAATAATGTGGCTCTTCTGCTGCGGGCCACCCTTGTTGCCATTGATATTAACCTGATCGGGTCCGGGCAGATCATAGAGATAGGTATATCTCAACAGCGCATTCAGCCTGTCATTCTCAACGGGCCGATAGGCAAAACCCAGACTCGTTTCTACATAATCCCCATTTAGGAATGATTCCTGATCGGTTTGGGAAAACGCAGCATCTGCCTTGGCAAGGAAGCGCCAGTCTGGCGAAATGGCAATCACCGTATTTGCAACCACCAGGAATGTGTTGCGATCGAGGTAATCATCCACCAGTGAATTTTCGAACCGCGCTTCCAGTCGTAATCCCGCGGAACTGAATTCATCATTGTAGCCGACTGTACCTGACACAGCCACGCGGTTGAAATCATCACCAAAATCATCACGAATTTCACCCGCTTCTGCCGCTGCAGTAAACTGCCATTCCGGCTCGGGATTATAGGTCACCCCATAGGCATGGGTGAATGAACGCTGGGTGCCCATGAAATCAAGATTATTCTCGCTCGAAAGCAATATTGAATCGCTGAGCTTACGGGTCGTACCAACAACGACTTCACCATAATCCCGGTTGAACGGATCATATCCGGCAAGATCATCGACAATATCCTCGGGCATCAACCGGAATCCGATATGGTACCTGTCCGATGCAGTAGGTTCGTAATAGACACCGGCGAGAAGCCCAATGCCGGTCGTACCCCAGGAAACCTCACCGGTAGCCGTAATCTGGTCAGTCAGGTCTTTTTCGGCCCCGACGCCAATACGGTCATTGCGCTCACGATCACCCTTGCGGGCTACCGTCACCTGTCCGAATCCCCATGTTGTAAATGAATCATCAATACGCTGATCGATCCGTGCACCGATATCGGTACGGGAACCGTTATCATAGTCGAGCGCGGTGTCGGAGATCATCGAGTGCCGGACACCTGTGCTAAGTGAGAACCGTTCATTTAGCGGAACTACAGCTTCTGCCGATACTTCGCGCTTTCTGAAGCCATCGCCCCTTGAAACTTCGTCATAACGACCAGCGACCAGGCCGGTCTCATTGGTGCCGATTTCAGCAAAGGCACCCCAAATTCTTTCCCCGTAATGATTGAAACGTACGGGTGAATTAAATCCTGCCTGGGCATTCTCATAATAACCACCGACGGCACCCTGCACTGCTCCCTGGGTCACATCAGCCAGATCAACAACACCCTTGACCCGCCATGCATTTGCCGGATCACCTGAGGTAAGGTCTGATGTATCTCCAAAGATGAAACCACCATTGACCGAGTAGCTATTTGTATAAGCTCGGCCATGCGACCAGGCCATCTCGGCTTCGAAATAGGTGTTGTCGCTCAGTCTAAGAACAAGATCGGCACCCAATAGGGATTGATCCGATAAGCCATTGTCTTCCTTGAAGCCGGTTACTCCCAGCCGCACATGATCGCCGAGCCAGGTCTGCGCCCTGCCACCAACACTCACACCATCGAGATCGCTACTGGTCGGCGTATATTCGTACTGTACGATGAGATAGAGCGGGTTACCCCCGGTGCTTGTATTGCGAACCGGGGAACTGGTTGCTGTGCTTGAAGCCAGCGGCTCCCGCAACAAGACCACGCCTTGCAGCGCGTCAAAGTCATAGTCCAGTTGCGGACGCAGCAATCTCCTGTCTAGAACAATGCCGCTGACCTGATCGCGTTCTTCAATACTGACCTGTTCCGAGCCAATCGTCAGATCCTGCCTCTGGAGGAAGTAGATCGAGCCACCGGTTCCACGGAACACATCCCGTTGGGGCAAGGTGCCGGGATGGGCCGCAAAGCCCTCCACCTGCACATGTGGTTCACCAAAGGATGTGGTGGTCTCGCTGACATATTCGCCACCTCCGCCATAAAGGCCGCGCTCATAGCGTGCCAGCTCTGTGCCATTGATGCGAACCTTGTAATTGCCCCACATTATGTGGCTCTTGCCGTCCTCGATTTTCACATAAAATCTTCCTGAGGTCGGTGCATCCTCCACTGTCGTGGAATCATCCCCGTAGATTGGATAGTAATCATCCGGATCAAGCCGCCGCAGCAATTGCCGGGGATCTTTTCGGTCGATATTTGAAAACAGCACATCAAGCGAATCCTCACGCGTATCCGCTGCCGCAGTAATCAGATAACGCCCCTTGACCTTGCCCTTCAGATAGAAGGCTAAACGGCCATGTCGATACACGTCGTCATATTCACCGGGTTCGACCGCCTTGAGCACCGCGCTGTCACTTCCAATGCTCTTGCCGATAGTGACGTCAGCCAACCCGACAAAGAAGAATTCGTTTTCTGGAATATGCGCTTCCCGCTCATATTCAAGGACAATATCGCCATTGGGATCTTCCAGCTCGACCTGAACGACATGATCTCCGGGTGGCAATATCCGGGTCGCGACAAACGACCCATAAACATCAACAGGAACTTCCTCTCCATTGACCCTTACCGCCTGGCCTTCTGGCACATTTTGCCCGAATACGGTTACCGTCCCTCCATTTAAGTCTATGTTTCTTATGAAACTTCTGTCTTCTCCATATCCAGGCTCCGTCAGATTGTTCCTGGATGGGAATCGATCAGCCTCGCGGCTGATTTTGAGTGCGAGAGGACCGGTTTCGTCAAACCGGCCCTCCCGATCGTAAACCCGAAGCGTATAAGCAAGCTCTTCAGGTTCTAACCCCGTGTCATTCTGATCCCAAACCGCATGTCCGGTGAGGTTCATTGGGACGATTGCCACGGGTATGGCGGTATCAAATGGCGTCTGCTTGTCTATCCGGCGATAAATCCGGACTTCGGCGCGCTCGATCCAGGCACCGTAATTCCAGCTGCCGTAAAATTCGATTGGCGTATCAGGAAGGAATTGGCGCCTTTCAGGCACCGTCGAAATGTTCAGTTGCCGATCAACATCCAGACCATCAAATTTTACCTGGATGTCCACCGGTGAAACGTTTGAATCTATTGAAGAATTTACGGGAGGCAGCCCGGCGACGGGCTCACCATCCACCGACAGGGAAATGCCGGCATTTTCCAGTTGGCTATCCGGGTAACTGCCCCGATCCTTGTCGTCACGCAGCAAATATTGGAGTGCGTCAGCGCAGGCCTGGCTGGCTTCACATTCGTCTTCGGCGATAGCAGAATTGGCAAGGAAAACGAGAAACCCAAGCGCAATTACTCCTGGAACAAGGGTTCCAAGAGCACACAGCTTTCCCGTTTGGAGGATTCCGCCCCTCCAGCCACGCCGGACATGCGCTAACATGCTTTACATTGTCGGCGTTATTCATTGACTTATGGTTAATGAAGTGCTTTCAAGTATGGTTAACAAAAGCTTAAAAAATTAGCAATTTCATATATTTAGCGACTTAAGATCAACCACTCGGCTCCAACAGGAACTGTGACTCGACCGGGTGTTTTTCAACCTATGTCAAGCTGACAAATTTGGTTGGTTTACAGGCAGCAAACAGGATTACTTGTCCGGTTTTCGAATTTGCGTTTCCACTTCCAGACCTCCGCCATTACCGCGCAACTCCCAAACCCGGCGGACCAGCAATCCAACAAGATCAATTCGCTCGCGTGCCAACTGTCCGTCCGACCTGTCAAGATAGGTGATCTTCAGACGGGAATCATTGCCCTGCAGGTCTGCCAGCATCTGGTCTATGACCTCCAGTGAGACGCGCTTCAAGGTCGCCGTGCCGGGCTCGAACGACCGGTCATCAAGAGTAAGTTCGAACGTGCTCGATGGAGCTGCTCCAAAATTGATTTTCGAAATCCTGCCCTGTGTCAGTCGTACTACCCTTGGATTTTCCGTGGTCACGGTAAATCCTGCTGGCAACGTTCGGTCATCCAGCTTGACGATGAAGTTCGAACCGATTTCAGCGTCAGGAATCATCGGACAGGTAATATGATAACGTCCCACACTATCGGTGGTTATCAAGAGCCCCCTGACCGTTGCCAGTCTTACTCCAGGCAGACCCGGTTCACCATCCTGATAATATCCATCCCGGTTAAGATCTTCAAAGACCCGGCCAATAATGTCACTGCAGTCGAACACCGGTTCAATCTCCAGACGCACCTTGGCCTGACCAACATTCGAAATAATGTTTCCTGAAATTTCATCACGGGCAAACACCCGGTTCACGAACTCCGGACCAGTTGCAGCCGCACCTGCAGCAAGCGCCATTGTAATCGTCAGCGATCCGTTTGCTGGAACCGATAGCCCGGACCAGACGAGCTCCCTGCTACCAATAGAAGGCTCGATAGCTGTGCCATCAACTCGCGCAGACCCGGCAATATAGGTAAATCCGGCGGGCATCTGGTCCACAATTTCCAGATTTCCCCGGCCAACAGTCTGGGTGTTCTCAATAACCAGCGTATAACCAATACTTTGGCCGCGCAGCACGGTACTCTGGCTCGCAGTTTTAGACGCTATCAGGTCAGCGGGGCCGGAAACTGTCGTGATATCGGTGGATATGCTCGCAAGGTCTGGTCCAACAGTGCTGCTGTCGATAGGCGACAGCCCGCTGGCAGCCATTTCGTTGACGTAAGTCCCGCTCGGCGCGCTGATCAATACAGAAAGCAAGATCGTCACAGACTCACCGGGATCAAGATTGCCGCCCGATGTGAGCAGGCCTGTATCGGCCTGACCGTCAAAGAATGGATTTATCGCTGCGCCAAATCCTGCCGGTGCAGAATTTAGCGTGGCGCTGGACACCGAGAAATTACCTGCACCGAACACGCTGGCCAGATCATCGGCAATCCGCACTTCATTTACCGGCTCCGTGCCGGAACTCGTTGCTGTCAGTGAATAGTTTATCTGGGAGCGCCCATCCGACTGAAGGATAGGTCCTGACAATATTTGGATATCTGCAGTTATCGCCGGCGAACCACAAAGGCGCATCGGAATATTGTTGTTGAACAATACCGGGTCATCCAGTTCGATATCGAACTCGAAATGGAACGGATTGAATAATGCGGAGAAATCCGCAAGAAGACCAGTCGAACCGACCTCACCAGCTCCCATTATGCCGGGATTACCCGGCAACAGCGTTGTCACGTCAATCGTGGGCAACGGCAGTCGGGTGATACTTGGCAGAACACCGGCAGGAGGCACAACCGAGAGCCTGTATGTCCCATCCTGTGTCACATAGAACTGATATTGACCGGAGCTGCCATCCTGGACAATCACTATTCCGTTGGAGCTGCCAACTCCTGACTGGACGCCTCCAATGGTTAAATTTTCGACAGAAATCGATCCACCAGTGAGTATCCGCCCATCACCCTCGCAATAGAGATATCCGGTCGGATCGTAATCCTGGGAATTGACTACCCCGTCTCCATCGCGGTCAAGCGCGGTCGATTCATTCACATCAATGGAACCGTCACTATCAGTATCCTCAATCAGGACGGGCGTTGGATTGGTGTCTGTCGGATCGGACGGTGTTACACCCGGATCATCCGAATTGATCGGGCCCAATAATTGCGGGCTGTTCGCAATCGCAGTGTTGGTGGCATTGATGGACAGCCCGGCTGTATCAATGCTCACGGATATTCGGACTTCACCCGTCTGACCCGGTGCCAATTGCACATCACCGGAAAGCAAATCGGTTGTGGTAGTCCCGTCATACGATCCGTTGACGCCACCTGTCCCGGTAAACCCGGAAAGGGAAACCGTAGGCGGTGAAATCAGAGTACCGGATGCCAGGACACTGGAAAGATCATCGGTGATCTGCAACGGACTTAGTGTTACCTGCCCGGAATTATTGGCCTGGATCAGAAACTCGATATCATACCGGTTCGGGAATGGATTGGAGATACTATCAAGCGTCTTTTCGAGTGTAATGTCGGCAGCCGGATTTATCGTAACTTCGGTACTTGCCGATTGGTCAGGAAGCTGATCGCTGGAGACAGTAACCGTGTTGTCGATATCACCATCACCACCGCCATTATTGTCCAGATCAGATTGAAGCAGGCTGTAGCTTCCTGAATATGACCAGATTTCGCTTGGATCTATTTGGTTGTCAGAATCGTCGTCCCCCGTCTGGAACGTCATTGGCGCTGATGGATCAGCAACCGAGATTCCGGATAGCGAAACATTGCCCGTATTCACAATTGTGACGGTATAGGAAATGGTATCGCCCGCAGATAATCCGGGCGTACCATCATCATCATTCAATATACCAGCCTTTGAAACAGTCATGGAAGGGGCGGCCGTTTCGACCCCAACACTGGCAGTTGCCGAACCGGTGACCGGCACGCCATTCTGGCTGCCGGTAACCGTTACGGTATTGACGATTTGCGCAAAGCCGAGCTGAATTTGGGCGAGCACCAACAGCGCCGCGAGCACCAGCTTCACCGGAGAATTCAATCTCCAGCGAGCCAGCCCCGGGGCTGTCCAAATATTGCTGCCCGGCTTCATGCCGTTTTCAAACTACTTCGATCGCCGGCCTGTTATTGGGCGTCGATATCAGCCTGTGTGGTGGTGTAGGTGGCCGTCATGGTCAACACATCTGTTGGTCCAAGAACATCCCAATCGCTGTCACCCGTGGTCGGGTTGGAGGAATCTGCAATACCATTGTCGGTCAACACAGCAGTATCCGGATCAGGCGGTGTGAATGGTCCGGTACCGCTGTGTACATCAGCCAGTGTGATGTCGTTGATCTGCACGGTACCATTGTTTGTGATCGTATAGGTGTAGGTGATCAACGTACCAACACCAACACTTGAATTTGGAATCGCAGTCTTGGCCACCAACAGCGAACGGGTCACATCAAGCGGAATGGATTCGAGCGCAGGTATCGCGGAAGAATGGTTTGCCGCCGTCTGTGTGGAGTCGATGTAACTACCGTCAGCCACTGCCGAGTTGTCGATATCATCATCCACGGTGAGGCCGACACCGGTACCGCCACCATTATTGATATCCGTTTGCGTGATTGTATAGGTGACCTCAAATTCGGCCTCCGATCCCGGTGCCAGGGTGATTGTTGGATCACCCGCAGACGCAGCCGGTGACGTACCTTGGGTTATCCATTGTGTAAATAAAGGCGTTCCAAGAGCGGTATCACCATCATGGGTATCGGTGATACCGACCGTAGTCATGGTGATATTGCCATCGTTTCGAACGGTATAGGTATAGGTAACCACATCGCCGGCATCACCGAGCGTGTCGGTGTCAGTGTCAGTGGTGAGCGCTCCGCTCTTTGTAATAACCAGGTCGGGGGCAGCATCAATAACGTCAACATCTTCCTGGACATTATCACTCACATCATTGGTATTTCCCGGCGACGAACCGGTCACCGTGACTGTGTTACTCAGATCGGCATAGGCTGGTGTCACTGCGCCCAATGCGGTGATCAATGCGATCATGGATACTGCTAGCGTTCTTGAATTGCGCAGGTTCGATAGTTCTCTCTGGTTCTTCATTTCATTGGCCCCCATGGTGATTTCCGAATGTGCTGTGTCTGTTGTTACTGTGCCTGTTCCGGCTTGTTGTGGATGTTTCATCGTCTTGTTCCGTATTGAATTCTGTCGTGGATTTGATGCCGGTTTGTTTGGTAAGGCGGTCGGCTCGCCGCCGCGCATTCGCCATGCGCCTGGTTCTTCCCCTCCAGGCGGCCCCAGAAGCCGGACGCAGTTCCGAAGAGCGATCTTCCCGAAATCCTCTATAAATCCCGGGGCTCCCATCGGTCCGCTGGTACAGATTTTTCTGGTTTGTAAAACGCGCCCGAATTTATTGATCCGCTTGTTTGTGCTATTGAATTTGTCTGTCATCATTGGTTGTCTACGTCTGTTTGAGTTATCGTGTAGGTTGCAGTGAAAGTGACGGAATCACCTGGCGCCAGGCTGTCCCAGACGCCGTTATTCGTTGTTCCATCAGAAGAATCGCCCGCAGGGCTAACGTCACCGGTCAGAGCTTCGTTACCGGGCACTGGAGCTGGTCCCGAGCCGCCATGCGCATCCGAAAGGCTGATATTGGAAATCGTCTGATTTCCGTCATTGGTGACGACATAGGTGTAGGTGATCAATTGACCGGCCACGACGCTGGTTGTGTCGTCAGCAGTCTTGGTCACATCCAGTGACGGTGTTCGCGTCACCGTCGTTGCTACCGGCAACGAATTTACCGCTCCGGTTTGTGTGCTTGTAAAGGTTGCGATGTTTGAAAAATCACCCGTAGCATCAAAATCAGCCTGGGTGACATCATAGGTAGCAGTATAGACCCATGTTTCATTTCCGCCGATCTGGCCGTTGCCATTGCTGTCACCCGATACATAGGTTGGACCGCTGGTCAGCGTTCTGGCAGCCGCCCCAAGAGTGAGCGTGTCAGTCACAACCGGCGAACTCAATTGGCCCGAACCAATATTATCGATGGTAATGGTGTAGGTAAGGGTCTGCGGCGTTGCGACTGATGAAATATCAACCGTTTTTGTTACAGATGCCGCAGGGCCGGAAGCAACCAGATCCCAATTGAGCAGAAAGCTTCCGGTGTTGCTGGCATAGCCATCGACTTGGATTCGATAGGTCGTGCCAATAGTGGCTGCAAATGAAATGCTACTGGCTCTGTTACCGATGCTGGCCTGACAGGCATCATCGTTCTGCGAGATAGTTGTCAGTGCATTGACTGCGCCACCGGTGAAAGAGGCGATTGTCGTATCAAACGTTGTTTGGGTATTGCTGCAGGTATCGAAGGTAACCGTGCCGGTCGCTGGCGCGGTCCAGCTATACCAGATGGTGTTTAGCGATCCTCCACCAAATGTTGTCGGCTCTCCGGTCTCTCCTGTAGCTCCGACATTGGACCCGGTAACCGAACCTGAAGCACCGGAAATCGTAATACCCGGAAAGTCATCGCCTGTTACCGTAGCACCGGGAGTAAAGTTCCAGGTAAGCAGGAAATTACCGTCATTGTTCCGATAGCCATCAACCTGAATTCGATAGGTGGTTCCAGAAGTGGCAATAAACGAATTGCGGCTTGCAAGGGTCGGGTTGCTCGTCATTGCGCAGGCGTCATCATTCTGCGCTATGGTCGTCAGGGCATTTACCGCATTGCCGGTATAGGTTTTGAGCGTGGTATCGAAATTGGTCTGCGTCGTGCTGCAGGTCTCTACAACAAACAATCCACTTGATGGCGCAGTCCAGCTATACCAAATGGTTTCCAGCTGGCCACCACCGAAAGTCGTCGGCTCCCCACTCTCGCCCGATGCCCCGGTATTGGAGCCGGTAATCGAACCGCTATTTCCCGTAATTGTCGTGCCGGGAAACGTGTCCTGAGCACGTACCGGCGAAGCTGAAAAGCAAACGGCAGCGAAAAAAAACAAAAAGAAAACAGCTTTCCAGAATCTGATCCTGGAAATCACAACTCTGTCCCGTCTGTTTCCGCCCGTTATTCCGACTGCCTGTTATCCCTTCCCTGGATGATTCGACACATTGTCAGTCTAGTCCGCCATTCCAGTCTCGGGGAACAGTAAATCACCAAAAATACACCGCTTTTACGCAATTGAGCTCTTTATTGTCCGACAGGGTCAAGCTACGGCAAAAACAGCTGTGGGAGGGAGCGTCTCACCAGCCGCTTGCCAATATTCAAGGTCAGAATCCACTAAATTAGCAATGATTTAATCATGTTTGATAATATCCAAATCTGCCGGTCCGTTCCGAACCTTCCTTAACCTTGCTGAATTAAAATATCCGAGGGAACTAGAGGTTGGCAGAATATTGCTATTCAAGGCGGCAAATTCACTTGTTGAAAAATCAATCGGTGTCGATGGACTGGATCAGTCACGGCGTACCGAGCTGGCCTGCATTCAGTTTAGCTCCGTTGCGAAGATAATTCCGAGCATCATCATAGGGTCCGTATTGCTCGTTGCACTCCTTGTGTTCTTCTTTGTTGAAGATGGAAATTATACACCGATCGCTATTTGGGCGACGGCGCTTTCTTTCGTACATCTGTTTGGCTTGGAAATCTGGAGCCAATTCCGGAAGAAAACGGATAATGACAGCAGCCCTGCAAATCTGGACAGAATATGTGGTTATGCCGGTGCTCTCGGGATGATGTTTGCAGTCCTGCCAATATTCGCCTTTTCCCAGGCGGACACAGATTTCAGGATTTTGGGAATTATCAGTACCGTAGGGATACTCTACTCAACCGGTTTTGCCTTCGCTTCTGTGCCCCAGGCTGTGATTTCATTTTCGTTTCCTGCCGTAACGGGAGCAATTGCTGGAATCTCAATCTATTCAGGTAGTTATCCGAAACTGACAGCGGCCATGCTTGTGCTTGCATTCGTGCTGACAATGGCGTTGATTTCGATCCGTTCTACGAGGGATTTGGCACGCCAGATTGTAACACAGGCAACCATACGCGATCAGAAGAACTCCATCGAAATGCTGCTGCATGAATACGAGCAGAACGCCAATGATTGGCTTTGGGAAATCAATCCGGACGGGGAGTTGGAGCGTGCTTCATCAGGATTAAGAAAGCTTTTGGATATCCCTGACGGAAAGCAAGGACCGTTTGATTTGCTGAAGTTACTTCGATCTCTTTGCCCGGACCCCCAAATGGTTGATCAGGTAGAGGCAAGGATGAAGACGCGCCATATTTTCAAAAACCTGCATATCCTGTTGTGGAATTCCGGCTCGCAGCACTGGATCAGTCTGAGTGGCAAGCCCAATATCGATCATGATGGAAAATATCTGGGCTATATTGGTATAGGCAAGGACATTTCCTCGCAGAAATCAGCAGAAGCCGAAATCGAGAAACTTGCTCACTGCGATACGCTTACAGGATTGTTGAACCGGGCAAGCTTTAACAAGGCGATGGACCAATCGGTTTCTGCACTTAACCGCGATGGCACGAATTTCTCCATACTGTTTCTCGACCTCGACCGCTTCAAACTCATAAATGACACGCGCGGCCACTTGGTTGGCGACCAGTTATTGAGAGAAGTTGCCAGGAGAATTCGCATATGCATCCGTGAAAATGACATCGTTGCCCGGCTTGGTGGTGATGAATTCGGGATAATCTTGAACGACGGTTGCAATCCGAAACAGGTGGCAGCGTTTGCAGAGCGAATTATCAGCGAAATCAGCAAGCCCTACAAGATTGACAGTGAACGATACAAGATCGGTGCCAGCATAGGCATTGCCCTGGCACCAATACACGGAACTAATCCAATTCAATTATTGGGCAATGCGGACCTTGCACTCTATCGCGCCAAATCCGAGGGAAGAGGTCAACACAGATTTTTTGAAAACCATATGGATGAAGAGCAACGTGAAAAACGTCTGCTTGAACAGGAACTGCGCGGCGCAATAGACCGGGAAGAATTTGAACTTTTCTATCAGCCGCAATGTTCAGCCGAAGATGGCCGCACCACCGGCATGGAAGCACTAATTCGTTGGAACCATCCGGTTCGCGGCCAGATCTCTCCTGTGGATTTTATCCCCATAGCCGAGCAATCCTCGATGGTTCAGGAGCTCGGTGTCTGGGCGATCGGCCAGGCATGCAAGGCCGCCCTTGCCTGGCCTGATGATGTCGTTGTGGCAGTCAATATCTCGGCTCATCACTTTATCGGCGCCGATATAGTCGATTACACAAGAAAGGCACTTCGCGAAGCTGGACTTCCACCCGAACGTCTTGAACTGGAAATCACCGAAAGCCTGCTCATGACCGACAGCGAGGAAGCGCAACATATGCTCCGGCAGTTGAAGGAATTAGGGGTGACAATAGCGCTGGATGATTTCGGAACCGGCTTTTCCAGCCTGTCCTACATCGTCAATTACCCGTTTGATAAAATAAAGATTGATCAGTCATTTGTCCGGTCGGTTGACAGCGATTCAACTGCACAAGCTATTCTTCAAATGATCGCAGGACTGGGGAAAACCCTGGATTTGGCCATCACAGCCGAGGGCGTGGAAACTAAAGAGCAGATTGGCTTTCTCCGTACAATAAACTGCCAGCAATTGCAGGGCTATTATTTCGCAAAACCAATGAAGGAGATGGATGTTCCCTCTTTCATTGCTGCCAATGCCGACGGATGGCAGAACGAACCCGGGAAAGATTCCGGGCAACTCGCAGGTAAAATTAAAGCCGCTTAATCAGCCGGACAATCCGATTAAATTCCGTTCAGGCCCTAACTTAATCTGGTCTTCCTGGAAACTCGGTCAATCGACACGCTTGCATGCTGATTTGGAAAATGGCATTTCCAGTTCAATCAGCTTTTCATCTACCTCGGAAAGACCCGGCTTGTGTCAATCGAATATCTCTGCTGCGGCGATACGCTCTTTGATCTCTTTGTTCAACCAAACGAAAACCTGGGCAAAATCAGCCTTACCGGTACGGTAGGCGGTTCGCCCCTCAATGTTGCGCTGGGCCTTGCCCGTCTCGGTATGAACACCGGGTATTTTGCCAAAAATTCTAACGATCTTTTCGGAAGGCGCATTGGCGAATTTCTTGCTTCAAACAGGATAAACACCAGCCACCTGATTTCAAGCGACCGCAACAGCACTCTGGCCGTCATTGAGACAAATTCAGAGGGTGTACCAGATTACGCATTCTATACGAGTGGTACTGCAGATCGTTCAATAGAATTACATGAACTGCCGCAAGATCTGCCCAATACCCTGAAACTTATCCATGTCGGCTCCTATACAACTGCGACGGAACCAACCGCATCAAGCCTTGAGGCGCTGGTTTCGGCAAATTCTGCTTCAAGGATAATCTCCTACGACCCAAACATAAGGCCCAGCATAGAACCGGATATGGATGTTTGGCGCTCGAAAGTCATTGCATTTTCTTCCAAGGCGCATTTTGTCAAGGCAAGCGACGAGGATTTGGATGTTCTCTATCAAAACCCTGATCCGCAAAATTTTGCACAGGACTGCATTTCTCGTGGTGCCCAATTGGTTTGTGTAACCTTGGGCGGCGACGGCGCATATGCCTTTTCCTCTGACGGGCGTTCCCTGAGGATAAAAGGAGTACCCGTCTCTATCAAGGACACGGTTGGTGCAGGCGACACATTTCAGGCTTCCTGCCTCTATTGGCTTGGTACGAACAATAACGCCAATGACAAGATAACCGCAGATATTGATCTGGAAAAACTTCTGGAGTTTGCCGTTTGTGCTGCTGCGATAACTTGCTCACGGCGCGGAGCAGACCTTCCCACGCTGACTGAAATCGAGAAAGCGCTTTCAAAATGAACGCTTCCGGTTTCCGTTTCTTTGTCGATAGCGCAGACCCCGATCTCTGGAAAAAATATCACGGTGAAGGATGGCTGCATGGCGCCACCACAAATCCGCTGATCCTGCAGCGGAGCAATTTACCGGTCACTCTGGATACTGCCCGCAACCTTGCATCTGCGGCAAAAGAGATCGGAATTTCAGAATTGCAAATACAATCCTGGGGCGAAAAATCCGGTCTGCTGATCGAGAACGGATTGGAAATTGCGAAACTGTGGAAGAACATCACGGTCAAGATCCCCACAACCCGGGACGGTCTTGTAGCCGCAAACATACTGAAACAAGCCGGCACAAAAGTAACATTGACGGCTTGTTATAGCGCTCATCAAACTGCATTGGCTGCGGCCATGAAACTGGATTATGTAGCCCCGTATTATGGGCGCATGCTTGAAGCGGAAATCGACGGCGACGCCAGGCTGGAGGCGATGAGAATGGTATGCCAAAACCATCCCGGCCTTCGTATACTGGTTGCAAGCATTCGAAGCATCGCGCAGTTGGAAACTCTTTTGAAGAATGGACTCGATACTTTCACGATTACGCCCAATCTTTGCGCGCATATCGGGATAGATGAAAACTCACAATTGGCCGCAGCAGATTTTGAGAACGCAGCAAGGCAATCAATAAAGCCGCAATAACTCCGGCTTGCACAGACGACATCAAAGCCGTTTCAAATGTTTGTTGAATTGGCCCAGCGCCCTGCCCCAGACACCTTCTTCAGGCACATCCAGGGCCAGCAAGGCAGGCAGTAACTGCCTCGAATAATCCTCACTCGATTCAAGCGGCAACATGCTGGGCAGGTGATCAATCGAGATAACATCCAATGGTATGGGCCCATTTGCTACACGGATTGTCGGATCATCGAATGTTGAAGTCAGGCTATATACCGGAATTGGGTTATATGGGCTTAGCGGATCACAACTTACATCACTGATGACGGATAGTTTCCGCGATGGATTGTTTACTTCACCTGTTCCAACAAACAACGGTGTTTCGGGCGTTGCCAGAACACAGTTCACAAAGATCTCATGCTGGATAATTTCAGGAAAAGGACCTCCAGACCGCGTTTCAGCCATATCCCATTCGGTAACTGGCAGATCGAGCAACTTGCCAAGATTGACTGCACCGGAACCGCTCCGGCCCTTAGCACCAATCACGATCATCGATGGCACCTGGTCAATTCCATTCATTGATGTACGCAGTTCGGCAATCAATAAATCCTTCGACTCGTAAGCATTGATCTCGCCGATTGAAGATGCTGTTCCAGTTTTTTGACTGCACCATACCTGCACTGCGACAGCCGCGCCTGCAAATCCTGCCCAATATCCAAATGCCGCAATCCTCCTGCCATCGCTATCAACCAGGCATTCCAGGTCGAACAACGTGCCACCTCCTTCGGCAAAGCGGCCCAAAGTCTTCCTCCAACCTTGTTGTTCCTTGTAGACATGACCAAAATATACATGGCGATGGCGCAATGGACTGTCATCGTCGGGCAATTCCTTGATCCCCAAAATGAAACAATCCGCAGATGCTGAGGGCCAGCTACCTTCATCCACAATCTTGCAACCGGCAGCTTGATATTCTTCGATGGGTATAATGCGTTGATCCGAGCGTTCGACAACGACTTCAAAACCGGCATCAAGCAACAGGCGTGCGTCTTCCGGCACAAGCGCGGCACGCCGTTCATTTTTCTTGCTTTCAGCCCTCAAACAAATGGTTTGCGCCATCTGAACTCACCAATCTTGGGAAATCGGATTATCAGCGTCTAGATATGTGACATATTTTTCTTGCACGTCCTAGGGTCAGCCACAATCGACAATTCAGGGGATATTCATCTGACCGCATCGCCTCGGTTCAATTTCAGGATATCAAAATTCAGTTTCGCAGCGATTGATACCCAGATCCCATAGGGAATAAATAGCAGCGCTGCCGGGGAAGATATCGGCCAGGAAACAATGATATAGGCAATTATCGTTACGAGCATCGCAGATATGATTACCAATCCGGTTCCTATCCGGTGCATTCCGAAAAACTGCCAAGACCATGATGCGTTAAGCACAAGCTGGATACCCCAGAGCAGTATTGCCAACCCGGCTCCCGCAGCCTGCCAGACCAGCCATCCTGACAACGCGATCATCAGATAGAGTATCGACCAGACAACTGGAAACACCCAGGGTGCAGGTGTCCAGTCAGGTTTGTTTATCTGTTCATACCAGCTTCCAGGTTTGAACCTGGACCCGCTAAGTGCTGCAAGCATCACAAGGGCAAAAAATACAATTCCGGATGTCATTGCAAACCTGTTCCTGGGCTAGTTTGGTTTCTTCAATCAACGATAGGGATTTTTGGCTGACCGGTCTTTGGACAGGGATTCGCGGCTGATTTCAGTCAGGTTCTGAATTGCGTCAGCCAGATGGGATTCTTCTATGTTGTAATCTTCATTGGTGACCCGCAATTTGTGCGCTTCCAGCAATACTTGTACATGCGTACAACCCAAAGGTGGTTCAAACCGATAGGAAGCAAGTTCAATCAGAAGACCGAGCGGATCCTGAAAATAAATCGAATCCATGAAACCGCGATCCTTGGGCCCGCTATGCTTGATACCGCGTTCATCAAGCCGCTCGGCTACTTGCTTGAAGGTCGCCTGCGACACATTAAATGCAATATGATGAACGCATCCCGGATCAGTCGCCGTGCGGTTTCCATCAACTGCACGATCTTCATTGGTGAAGACAGTGATCAACCTGCCATCTCCCGGGTCGAAATATAAATGGCCTTCCGATGCCCGATCCAGGTTGGGTTGTTCAAATACAAATGGCATACCCAATACTCCTTCCCAGAAATCAATGGAGGTCTGCCGGTCGGCACCCATCAATGTTATATGGTGTACACCTTGGGATTGGAGTTTTTTCATAACATGCTCCTGTAGAAGTCATTCGGCATCATGGCCAGGCATCAATCACAATGTAGGGCAGAAAATTACGCCTTCACAGAAGGCCGGATTGGCAAAACTGCAAACACTGTGTTCATCGATTCACAACAATGCGATCAGGAGGATGCACGCATCAGCAATCGGCTGTGCCAACTCATTCCCTGACGCTTGCGATATGGGTGGCCTCGCCTAGCCAGGTGTCGTTGATTTCAACTCCCCAGCCCGGTGCATCCGTGACTTCCACCTCACCATTCGTGATCTTGAAAGGGTCATTGGCAAACAATCCATATTGCCAGGGATAATAATCCTCTTCCTCAATCGAGAATTCCAGGTAGTCTCCAGCATTGGGAATAACCCGCAGCAGATGCATCGTGAACAAGGTGACCATGGATAGATTTGCGCTGTGGGGCGTACATTTGAGCCCGGCCGCATCTGCCATTTCGGCAACCCGCATTGTCCGGATCATCCCACCCAGATAGCAGACATCAGGCTGGACAATATCCACCGCCCGCATTTCGATCATGCGGCGCCAGCCAGGTAGTTCGCAATCCTGTTCGCCGCCGGTCACGTCAATTTCAAGAGCATCAGTAACCTGCTTTGTCTGCTCATATTCCCAATAGGGACATGGCTCTTCAAAATGACAGATTCCGTTGTCCTCCAGCATCTTGCCGATTTCAATCGCCTGCTCTGGCGCATAACAGGAATTTGCATCTACCAGCAGCGCTGTACTACCTCCCACCGCTTTGTTGATGGCTGGAACTATTTCCTCGGTTCGTCCTGGCCATTCATCCCTACCC
>JBPCWJ010000371.1:0-6980 GCA_051009635.1 Rhizobiaceae bacterium | reverse complement strand
CAGGCAGTACGCATCCGTACAGCCGAAGCTGGCGCAGAAGCGCTTTAACCTGTCCAAGCCTAGGGAATTCTAATCATGAAGAACGGAATAATGAAAACAGCCATATACACCGGGGTGGCGTCTTTTGCCCTGGTGGGAACGGCTTTCGGTCAGGATACCGCTGCTGCCGAAACATCATCACCATCACCCGAAACAGCCTATATCCTCAACACATTGCTGTTTCTTATCGGTGGCTTTCTGGTCATGTGGATGGCCGCCGGATTTGCGATGCTGGAAGCAGGTCTTGTTCGCTCAAAGAATGTGTCCATGCAATGCGTGAAAAATATCGGACTCTATTCAATCGCCGGCATCATGTACTGGCTGATCGGCTATAACCTGATGTATACCGACGTCAATGGCGGTTATATCGGCTCCTTCTCGTTTGCCTATGCCTTTGATGCTGTTGGCGGAAACGCACTTGATACCGGTTATTCAACAGCTTCAGACTGGTTCTTCCAGATGGTCTTTGTTGCAACGGCCGCCTCGATCGTGTCCGGTACACTGGCCGAGCGCATCAAACTGTGGCCATTCCTGATTTTTGTCGTGGTGCTGACTGGTTTCATCTACCCGATTGCAGGTTCATGGCAGTGGGGTGCCGGCTGGCTCTCCGAAATGGGCTTCTCTGATTTTGCCGGTTCAACACTTGTCCATTCTGTTGGTGGCTGGGCAGCATTGTCCGGAGCACTTCTACTGGGAGCGCGCAAGGGCAAATATGTAGACGGTAAAGTGCAGCCAATGCCGGGTTCTTCCATTCCTCTGGCTACGCTGGGAACCTTCATTCTCTGGCTCGGCTGGTTTGGCTTCAACGGAGCTTCACAATTGGCAATGGGCACAATCGGAGATGTTTCTGACGTATCCCGCATCTTTGCCAATACCAATATGGCCGCGGCGGCAGGCGTTGTTGTAACCATCGTGCTTCTGCAGATCCTTTATGGCAAGATCGATGTCACCATGGTTCTCAACGGAGCGCTCGCCGGTCTGGTTGCGATCACAGCGGAACCTCTGGCTCCCGCCATGTGGCAGGTGCTGCTCATCGGTGGTGTTGGTGGTGCGATTGTCGTATTCTCGGTTCCGCTGCTCGACAAGCTCAAGATAGATGATGTCGTCGGCGCAATTCCGGTACACCTTCTGGCCGGTATTTGGGGCACGCTGATTGTTCCATTCTCCAATGAGGCCGCAAGCTACGGAACCCAACTGGTTGGCATTATTGCCTACGGTGTCTTCACGGTGATCGCTTCACTCATCGTCTGGTTCATCCTGAAAGCCGTTGTCGGAATTCGCGTGGATGAAGAAGGCGAGACCATCGGTCTGGACAAGGCAGAGATCGGTGTTGAAGCCTATCCCGAATTTGGTCTTGGCAGAGCCTGATCAAACGGAAAAAAATCAAACAGGGGCCCGGCATCCATTGCCGGGCCTTTTTTGGTTAAAAAATATCCTGTTTTTTTAAATCATATCGCCCCACAATCTGAAAAAACTTCATACAAACGCCGATGGTTAACAGGCGTTTAACCTTCCCTGTTTACGATCAAACAGTCCGCCGGCCGAACGCCGCCGCGGATTTCAGTTCGTCGGCTTGATTCCTCCTGATTGTTCAAGGCGATGTGTGATTGCGGAGAACAGGATGCAGGCCACGCAAATAGGCAAACAACAAGACGGCCAACCCTCAAGACGGGTTTCGCAATGGTTCAGCGGTCAGATCGGTATCCTTGCCGGCCTCGGTCTTATGGCGGCTGTTGCATATTGTTTCGCGAGCCTCGCCACGTGGTCGATACATGATCCAAGCCTGTCCAATGCCAATGGAAATACAATCAACAATGCCGGGGGATATCTTGGCGCTTCAATTGCGGATTTGCTGATACAGTTTACCGGCCTTGCCAGCGTTATTTTTCTTGTACCGCCCGCAATCTGGGCTTGGCTCAAAATTCTGCAAAAGCCGATAGGCCGCATACGGTCAAGATTACTGTTCTGGCTTCCGGGCCTGTTATTCGCATGCGCCGCACTCGGAGCATTCGGAAATCCGGGAAACTGGCCATTGCCTTCTGGTCTTGGTGGAGTTTTCGGGGACCTTGTCCTCGGACTGCCCTCGCTGATCTTCGGAGGCTATCCATCCGGCCTGCTGGCAATTCCCTTTGCTATTTTGTTCGGGGTTCCGGCCTTCATTCTGACACTCTATTCATCTGGCTTGATTTTCAGGGGTGCAAAATCCTCCGACGATCTGCTTTACGACCCTGATACAGGGGAGATCATTGAAGAAGACAATGAGCGTGGCCTGATCCTCGGAGGTCTCATTCATTGGTTCCTCACATTCAAGGCCCTATTCAGGCGCAAGCGAAAAGTGTCTGATTCCAGAATAATTGCGGCTGCACAAAGCGAGAATCCAGCTGGATCACATAGTGAACCCGCCCCGGGAATCTTTCATAGAATGAAGCTTCTTTGGGCAGGACTGGTTTCGCCGGAAGATGATGGTCTGGAAAACTTCAGCCGTGACCATGATTTGCCAATGGACGAAATTGAACCGGGCGAGCCGCATTTCGAAGATGGATATGAGCCGGATTACCTGGTGGCACCTGATACGACGCCCGAATATGGCGAACAGGTCTATGGTGATGAACTCGAAAATCCGGATGCCGGATGGGAGCCGATGACCGCGCCGGAATCCGATGGCGGTCCGCAAACCGATTCCAATCGCGTCAAGCCGATGAAACGGAGGCTGCAAACCGGCAATCGGGTGAACAGGGAGGCACAGCCGTCCTTTATAGATTCTAACCAGTTTGACCTGCCTGCACTGCATTTTCTTTCGGAAACCAAGAATATCGTCAAGGACGCGATGCTTTCAAACGAGGCGCTGGAGCAAAATGCCCGCCTGCTGGAAGGTGTTCTGGAGGACTTCGGCGTCAAGGGCGAGATCATTAATGTCAGACCCGGACCGGTGGTCACCCTCTATGAACTTGAGCCTGCACCGGGAATAAAATCTTCAAGGGTAATCGGACTGGCTGATGATATCGCACGCTCCATGAGTGCCATTGCCTGCCGTGTTGCCGTAGTACCCGGCCGAAATGCAATCGGCATTGAATTGCCGAACGACCGGCGCGAAACCGTTTTTTTGCGCGAATTGCTGTCAAGCAAGGACTACGAGGCCAGCAAGGGAAAACTGCCGCTCGTGCTCGGAAAAACCATTGGCGGGGAACCTGTCATTGCCGATTTGGCGAAAATGCCGCATTTGCTGGTGGCCGGTACTACCGGATCGGGCAAATCGGTAGCTATCAATACCATGATCCTTTCGGTTCTTTACCGTCTTTCACCCCAGCAGGTGAAACTGATCATGATCGACCCGAAAATGCTGGAACTGTCCATCTATGACGGAATTCCGCATTTGCTGACACCAGTGGTAACCGATCCCAAGAAGGCCGTGGTGGCGCTCAAATGGACCGTCCGCGAGATGGAAGAGCGCTACAAGAAAATGTCGAAGCTCGGTGTTCGCAATATAGACGGATTCAATACACGTCTGGAGCAGGCCCGGCGCAAGGGTGAATCGCTCAACAGAACAGTCCAGACCGGCTCTGACCGCGAGACCGGAGAGGCGATTTACGAGACAGAGGAACTTGATCTCGAGCCAATGCCGTTCATCGTTGTAATCATCGATGAGATGGCTGATCTGATGATGGTCGCCGGAAAGGACATTGAGGGCACGATTCAGCGTCTTGCACAAATGGCGCGTGCGGCCGGAATACATGTCATCATGGCCACGCAGCGACCATCCGTTGATGTCATTACCGGTACAATCAAGGCTAATTTCCCTACTCGTATCTCCTTCCAGGTCACCTCCAAGATAGATTCGCGCACCATTCTGGGCGAGCAGGGTGCCGAACAACTGCTTGGAATGGGTGACATGCTGTACATGGCTGGTGGCGGGCGGATTAAGCGAGTGCACGGACCGTTTGTTGCTGATGACGAAGTTGAAAAGGTAGTTGCCCACCTCAAGACACAGGGCGTACCCCAATATCTTGAGGCAGTCACCACCGAGGATGAAGAAGACAGCGCGGATGGTGGCGACGGAGCGGGAGGAAAACTTGCCGAATCAAACGATATCTATGATCAGGCTGTTGCGGTTGTCCTGCGCGATCGCAAGGTTTCGACCAGCTATATTCAGCGCCGCCTCGGAATTGGATATAACCGGGCAGCTTCCCTGATTGAGCGAATGGAACAGGAAGGGCTTATCGGCCCGGCAAATCATGCCGGTAAGCGCGAGATACTGGTTCCTGATGAAAACGAGACCATCTGACGCACATTCGGGTAATCTTTTCAGGATTGGCAAAAAAAATCTCCCAATTTGGAAAAATAGCGTTCAAATATTACCTCCATGCCTTGATACGGCCATGCAATCCCTTATGCAGGTAGTGTGAGTTTTCCGAATCGTCGATCAGGATCGATACTTATGAAGAATTCGCATTTCAGGAATGACCAATTGAGTTTGGTAGCGGGTAATTTTGCCAAAAAATTTCTACTGACCGTCACCATGCTGATCATGGCGGGTGGCGCCAGCACAAATATCACATCGGCAGAGGAAACACCCAAGCAGCAAACCCGAGAAGAGACGATCAGGGCGGTAAGCGACAATTTCTCCGCCATTCCGACCATGACCGGTGAATTTGTTCAATTCGGCCCCAATGGCGAACAAAGCGGTGGCGTCTTCTATATTGAACGGCCGGGAAAAATCCGCTTTAACTATGAAAGCCCTGCGGCGATCGAGGTAATTTCCAACGGCAAGACAGTCGCCATTCACAACAAGAAGCTGAATACCTGGGATTTCTACCCTTTGAGCAAGACACCGCTAAAACTTCTTCTGGACAAGAAGCTGGAGGTTGATTCCGAAGCGATCCGCGATATTGTCTCCGAACCCGACCTGACCACCATTGTGATGGGTGATGAACAGATTTTCGGTGATTCCGAAATTACCCTGATGTTCGATCCACTGAGTTACGACCTGCGGCAATGGACCATCAAGGATACTGCCGGAAAAGAAACCTCCGTGATGGTATTCAACATCACGAAGAACGTCCGCATATCAGAAAAGTTTTTCAAGTTCGATGAACTGGCCATCCGCCGCCAACAGCAGGAAAGCCGAAACTGATTCCACGCAGATTTTGATGCCGGGAAGTAATTTTCAGTAGATTTTCCCCATTTTGACAGATTCTTTCGTGGACTATTGCCACGGATGCCTTCCTTTGCTTGCAATTAAAGCACGCTGCAACGCATAAATTCATTTCCTTGAAATCCCGGATTCTCTCATGCCAATCAGCATTGCAACCTGGAACATAAACTCCGTTCGTCTTCGCCAGTCTCTTGTCGAGGAATTTCTTGATGAATACCAGCCGGATCTTCTGTGCTTGCAGGAGATAAAGTGTCAGACCGATCAGTTTCCTGAAAAGGCATTTCGAAAGAAAGGTTATGAATTTCAGGCTGTTAAGGGACAGAAGGGCTACCATGGTGTAGCCATACTTTCCAAAAGACCTTTTTCGGAGACCCATTCCCGCGATTTCTGCGATATGGGAGACAGCCGCCATATTTCCGTGATTTTTGAGGCTGGAGGAAGCCCGCTGCGCCTGCATAATTTCTACGTCCCGGCAGGTGGCGATGAACCCGATCCCAAAACCAATCCAAAATTCGACCACAAGCTTCGCTTTGTCGATGAAATGGAGACGGTAACTGCAGTAGAAAATGACATCCCCTCAGTACTGGTAGGCGACCTGAATATTGCCCCGTTGGAAAACGATGTCTGGTCACACAAGCAATTACTGAAGATTGTCAGCCATACACCGGTTGAAACCGAAGGTCTGACCAAAATCTTCAACATGGGAGGCTGGACCGATCTCATCAGGCAAGCCATCCCTCCGGAGGAAAAGATATATACCTGGTGGAGTTATCGTGCCCGGGATTGGGAGGCGAGCGATCGCGGACGCCGGCTGGATCATATCTGGGCAGCACCTCAACTGGCAGAACGCATGACTGATCTTAGCGTGTTGAAACATGCCAGGGGCTGGGAGCGTCCGTCAGACCATGTACCGGTCATTGCACAGCTTGATCTGGAATAGGCAATATTCACCAGCATTAAAGTGATTTCATCCGTGTTTTTTCTGAAAATTGGGAAACGGCGTTAGTCTCTCACCGTTCATTTTAGCAGGTGGAGACGGACTAGGGTCAGGACTCACTAAATGACACGAAATGGCGCCCGATATGACGAGAAATACAAGGAAAAGATTGAAGAGCGGGGTTTGTACCCCGGTCAAGCGCTTTGACGCTGTAGTGCGAAGTCAGATCGGTCGTCCTCCGGATAGGGCCAATTTGCACGGAATACTGCGTCGTAAATGCTTGAAAACCGGTCGGTTTACTGCGCATCTCCTCCTGGTATCCTTACAAATTTGCTCCTACCATTTTGTGCAATTTAGTGAGTCCTGACCCTAATGATCATGCGAATTTTTCAGGTGACCACCCATGCCGGCAAGGAAAAGCAGTTCGGCAAGTTTTTTCACGAGACGGCAATTCCGCTCATGTTGCGGACACCGGGCTTGATATCAGTCTTTCCCGGCGCACCGCGCACTGAAAGTCCTTCAGAATTCTGCATGGTGATGATCTGGAAGGACCTTGAGTCTCTCAAATCATTTGTAGGGGACGATTACGACAATCCCCATATCCATCCCGATGAGGCTGAACTGGTGAAAGCCCGAACCATCAAGCATTACGAATTGGTGGAAACAGGCTAGGATCAGCTTCGGCGATCCTGATCAATCCGGATCGTCTTTTCCGCCCAGCGGAGGAATTAGTTTCAGTTTTTCCTGCACATCTTCCATCTGCTGGACCAATTCCCGTACCGTGTGTGAAATGCGGGTATGCAGCATCTGGGCCTTTTCGGGATATTCCCTAAGCAATCTATGGAATAGTGG
>JBPCWJ010000370.1:0-7043 GCA_051009635.1 Rhizobiaceae bacterium | reverse complement strand
AGGCGGAAGAGTTCTCACTTTCCGTTTTTACTCCATCGAGCCTGCGCGATCCAATTGAGCAGGAGAAATTCGCAGCTCACAATGCAGATTTGGCGGTAGTGGTAGCTTACGGCCTGATTTTACCTTTGCCGATCCTCGAAGCACCCCGGCTTGGCGCCTATAATGTTCATGCCTCGCTACTTCCGCGCTGGCGCGGTGCAGCACCCATCCAGCGTGCGATCATGGCAGGCGACCGGCAAAGCGGAGTAGCCATCATGAAAATGGATGAGGGGCTTGATACCGGACCAGTAGCTTTGGTTGAACAGGTGGCGATTGGACCTGACATGAATGCAGGTCAATTACATGACGCGCTTTCAACACTCGGTGCGGATCTGATGGTAAGGGCAGTTTCAGCCCTCGAACGCGACAGCCTGACCTTGACGCCGCAAGCTGAAGCAGGTTTGACCTATGCTGCGAAGATAACCAAGGCCGAAACCCGGATTGACTGGGGGAAGTCGGCAGATGAGATTCACAATCACGTTCGGGGGCTTTCGCCATTTCCCGCCGCCTGGTGTGAAATCCAATCTGGCAAAAAGACCGAAAGAGTAAAAATTCTACGCTCGATTGTTACAGATGCTTCCGGCAATCCGGGCAAGGTGCTTGATGACGATCTGACCATTGCTTGCGGTGAGGGCGCCATCCGTTTGTTGCAATTACAACGTGCCGGGAAGCAGGTCGTTGATGCGGATGCATTTTTGCGAGGAAATCCAATCAGTCCCGGAACGGTTCTGGACTGATGCCACGCTACAAGCTGACCATAGAATATGATGGCACCGGTTTTTATGGCTGGCAGCGACAGGCAGATTTCATCTCGGTACAGCAAGCCCTCGAGGAAGCTATTGAGGAATTTACCCGCCAAAAGATCGCCGTCTTTGGCGCAGGCCGGACGGATACCGGCGTTCACGCCTTGGCGCAGGTAGCTCATATTGATCTCGAAAAGGATTGGGAACCCGGTAGAATTATCGAAGCGTCTAACGGCATATTGAAGTTTCGTGACCACAGAATTGCAGTCCTTGAATGTGAATTGGTATCTGAGGAATTTGACGCACGATTTTCTGCCAAGCGCCGCAATTATCGATATCGGATTGTCAACCGGCAGGCACCGCTCGCAATTGAATACCGCCGCGCCTGGTGGGTGCGCAGGCCGCTTGATGTTGAGGCCATGCATGAAGCAGCTCAGAGCCTGGTAGGCCATTTTGATTTTACGACATTCCGCTCGATCAACTGCCAGGCGAAATCACCCATGAAGACGCTTGATAAGCTCGATGTCAGGCGTGTTGCTGCTGATGAGATTGAGATATTGGCTTCCTCGCGTTCATTTCTGCATAATCAGGTTCGCTCAATGGTTGGATCACTGAAACTGGTTGGAGACGGCAAATGGAGCAAGTCCGACCTTGAAGAAGCACGTGATGCGCTTGATCGAAAGGCCTGTGGACCGGTTGCGCCAGCTTGCGGTCTTTATCTTGTGAACGCTGAATACTGATCCGCAATTGTCAATCTGCGTAATGGTAGCTTGAAACCGGAAATTGGGCCCATGACCAAGGATATTATTTCAAGTATTGCACTATTCGTCAGAAATCTGCCGAAGCCGGAATCTTTTGCGTCTGCCATGTCGGGCGGTGGCCGTGTCGATCTGCCCGAGGACTGGTATGTTGCATTGACGGATGTGGTGCGCTCACGCAACCATATTGCAAATGGTAGATACAAGGCCGTGAACATGGCAGGCGTTGCCATGATCTCCGCTGTCATGAACGCCCTGGATAGTCAGGATATTCCCTTCATCTTTGGCGGTGACGGTTCTGCCGTTGCAATTGCACCTGATGCTGTTGATAACGTTCGCGACGTAATGGCAAAATTGATTGTTTTTGCGTCGGAAGAACTGGACCTGGAATTGCGCGCTTCCCTCATTCCTGTGTCCGAGATTCGAAAAGACGGCTTCGAAATTCAGGTCAAGCCGGTTCAGTTGTCTGATTCCCTTAATAATTATGCCTTTACTGGTGGCGGACTGTCCCACGCTGAAGCCTTGATGAAGAAAGGCAAATTCGCCGTTGAACCTGCACCTTCCGGATCTTTTCCCGATCTGACCGGCCTTTCCTGCAGATGGACCCCCATCAAGGCTGATACAGGCAAGATCGTTTCCATCATTGTCGAACCCGGTAAAGATGTGAAACCGGAAGAATTTTCCAATGCGGTTGGCTTTCTGCTGGCCTATGAGGCAAGCGACAGGACATCTCCAAACCCGGTGCCCAAAGAAGGACCGAATGCTGGTTGGCCATCATCGGGAATGGATATCGAAACCCGAACTTCGAAACATGGAGGAAGCTATATTTGGGCAAGGACCAAATTGGTGGCGGAGACCATATTTGCCTGGATATTGTTTCGTTTCTCAATATCGGTTGGCGGCTTTGATCCCGATCACTACCGCCGATACACCTCGCTTAACACCGATTTCCGCAAGGTCCAGGATGGGCTGCGCATGACGCTTTCACTTGGTGAAGATCAGTTGGCAGATATCAAATCCCGGTTGGAAACCCTTCGGCAGGAAGGAAAGATCCGCTTTGGAATCTGTGTTCAGGATAGTGCTGTCCTGACCTGCTACGTGACCTCGGTAACACAGGATGACCACATGCATTTCCTTGATGGAGCAGGTGGAGGCTATGCCGAGGCAGCTTCAAACATGCGGTGAAATTTACCAGAGCGTTTTCCTGGCTCTTCCCAGCCATTCATCGTCATAATCCTTGCCGCCAACCGTATTGTCACTGATGCCCGCAAGAATTTCTCCGGCACTGGGCAGGGTGGATGGATCCACATGGCTTTGGCTATCCCAAATTTTGGAACGTAGAATTGCCCGTGCACATTGAAAATAGACGGCTTTTGTCCGGATTACGGTAACCGAGCGCGGCGCCTTGCCATCCATCGCAAAACTGTTCCTGAGCTCGTCATCGGCCGAAATTCCTGCCTCGCCATTTACCCTCAGGCAATTGCCGTGACCGGGGATCAGGAACATCAGCGCAATCCGGGGATCATGCACAATATTCAAAAGCGAATCGATCCTGTTATTGCCCCGCCGGTCCGGCATCATCAGGGTGTGTTCATCATGGACGCGGACAAATCCGTGAAGGTCGCCGCGAGGAGAACAATCCATCCCTTCCGGACCCACCGTGGCCAGTCCACAAAAGGGCGAGGCCTCGATATAGGCGCGGTAATGCGGCGTGATATGCCCGGTTTCCTTTACAAGTGAAGTTTTCGCCGGCGAACCGTATATCTCGCGCAGTTCTTCGGTAGATTTGATGAACTGCATTGCCGTCATCTCCTAGTCGAACCACTTTTTCAGAAATTCCAGATAGATGCTGGTGAGTGTTTCCAGGTCCTCCAGCGGGACCTGTTCATCGGTCTTGTGCATGGTTTTGCCTACCAGGCCAAAATCAACAACAGGGCAGTAATCCTTGATAAACCGCGCATCAGACGTGCCCCCGCCGGTTGAAAGCGTTGGCTTGCTGCCGGTTACCGATTCAATTGCCTCGCCTAGTGTCCCAATTAATTTGTGGTCGCGTGTCAGGAAGACCGGGCTCACGCGGCCTATCCATTCAATCTCAAACTTGACCGGAGCTTCGTGACGATGACGAATTCTCGACAGGGAGGCACCCTCGTTAAGGCGGCGTTCGATCTCACGCTTTACCGAATCTCCATCCCAAAGATCATTAAACCGGATGTTGAAAGAGGCGCTGACACTTTCAGGGATGACATTGGTCGCAGGATTGCCCGTATCTACCGAGGTCACTTCGATATTGCTTGGTTCAAATTCGCTGGAACCTTCATCAAATGCCGGCAGAAGCAGGCAATCGAGAAGATCGGAAAGACCGTGAACCGGATTGTCTGCCAGATGCGGATAGGCCGAGTGCCCCTGAACGCCGGTGACGATGATACGGCCGGAAAGCGACCCGCGCCGTCCGCTTTTGACGGCATCTCCCACTTTTGCCGGATTTGTCGGCTCACCAACAATTGCCCCGTCCCATGTTTCACCGCGGTCAGCCGCCCATTTCAGCAGCTTGCTGGTTCCGTTGACCGCTGGCCCTTCTTCATCGCCGGTGATCAGAAATAACACTGAGCCCGGTGGGTTACCATTTTCCTCAACATAGCGCGCAATCGCCGCGACAAAGGCTGCAATGCCTCCCTTCATGTCCACGGCACCGCGGCCATAGAGGATGCCATCCTCTATTGCACCTGAAAATGGATCATGTTTCCAGTTTCCGGGTTCACCAGGCGGTACGACATCGACATGACCGGCGAACATCAGATGCGGGCCTTCGGTTCCTAAACGTCCATAGAGATTATCGACATCATCCGTGCCTTCTTCCTTGAACGTCACCCGTTGGACATCCATTCCGACCTCGCCAAGCATATCCCCTAGCGCGTCAAGCGCACCGCTCGCTTGCGGAGTGACAGAGGCAATGCGGATCAGTTTTTGCAGATTCTGGACTGGATCAGTTGTTTTCATCAATACCGGCCGTTCTATCCGGATTTTTCTGTTGGGCCAAATGGGGGCGGTCCATAGACATTTGTTTCTGGCGAGGAAGGTAGCACCAAAAGCAGTACCAGCATGATGAAGTTCACTGTCGGGATCAGCATACAGACAGCCAGAATTCCCGGATATCCGAGATCATGCAGCCTTTTAACCGTCATCGCAATTGTGGAAACCACAGAGGCGACGCCAAGCGCAAGAAAGGCTAGCCCCCAGAACACGGTTGAACCTTCCTGGCCTTCAACTGCTACAATGCGGGCGATTACGACCGCAAACAGCGAGATCATGAAGAGCTGGCCAAGGATAAAGGATTGCCGCGCGATCCGGCCGTCAAATCCGAACAGAACCCATTTGACGGTTGGCTTTGGCTGCTGATCGGGCATTTGTTGTTAATCCCTGAGCAATTCGTTGATACCTGTTTTTGATCTTGTCCGCTCATCCACGGTCTTTACGATCACGGCACAATATAATCCCGGACCGGGATCACCGTTGGGAAGCGGCTTGCCGGGCAGGGTTCCTGCCACCACAACCGAATAGGGCGGGACTTCACCATAACCGATCTCGCCGGTCGCGCGATTTACAATCTTGGTCGACTGGCCAATGTAAACGCCCATGCCCAGAACTGACCCTTCGCGGACAATACATCCTTCGACAACTTCAGAACGTGCACCGATAAAGCAATTATCCTCGATAATGGTCGGGCCCGCCTGCATAGGCTCCAATACGCCGCCAATGCCAACACCGCCAGACAAGTGCACATGCTTGCCGATTTGCGCACATGAGCCAACCGTGGCCCATCCATCCACCATCGCGCCTTCATCAACATAGGCACCCAGATTGACAAAAGACGGCATTAAAACAACGTTTTTTCCAATAAAGGCCGACTGCCTGACAATGGCGCCGGGAACAGCACGAAACCCGGCATCCCTGAACTTGTTGGCACCCCAACCATCGAATTTCGACGGAACCTTGTCCCACCAGGTCGCCTTTCCCGGGCCGCCCTCAATAATGTCCATGTCGTTCAGCCTGAAAGATAACAATACCGCTTTCTTGAGCCATTGATTGACCTTCCAGCTTCCATCGTCCTCACGCTCTGCAACCCGCGCAGTGCCGCCGTCCAGCAAATTTAGCGCGTAATCTATGGCCTCGCGAACCTCGCCCGTTGTCGCTGTCGAAATCGCGTCACGATTTTCAAACGCAGCATCGATTGTTTTTTCAAGCGCCAGCAAGTCGCTTTTGGCCATTTGTTTACTCCTGCCTGTCAATGATGGGATAAAGGATAAAAATCGGCCGGAACCTATTCCAACTTTGGCCGGGAATCAAACACGGAAATTGACGCGGACAGCGGTATCGGCATTGTTCGCAGAATTTGGGATTTTTAGGACGGAGACAATTTATGGCTGGTACTGAACGCAAGGGCTGGAAATCGCTGGTTCGTTCTCGCGACGATATCGAGAAATCCCACCACATTCCAAAAACGCCACAGACCGAGGCACCTGCCTACAGGCTGGCTTTCGATGACAAGGAATTTCTGTGCCGCGAGGAGCTGCGCCCTGTAAGGCTGCAACTGGAATTGTTGAAGGTCGAAATGATGATGCAGGAACGCGGCATCCAGTCGACCGTGGTCATGTTTGGCGGTGCCCGAATTCCTGAGCCGGGTCACGATGCATGGGCGGCAAAAAACGAAACCCAGCGCAAAAATCTGGAAGCCAATTCCAGATATTATGATGAAGCACGAAAATTTGCGCAGCTTGTGTCGGAATATTCAGCCACGACCTATAACCGCGAATTGGTGGTTGTTACCGGCGGAGGTCCCGGCGTGATGGAAGCGGGCAATCGCGGGGCTGATGAGGTAGGTGCCCCGTCAATCGGGCTCAATATTGTCCTGCCCCATGAACAGGCCCCCAACGAATATGTAACACCGGGTCTTTGTTTCAATTTCCATTACTTCGCCATCCGCAAGATGCATTTCCTGATGCGGGCCAAGGCAATTGCGGTTTTCCCCGGCGGATTTGGCACGATGGACGAGTTGTTTGAATCTCTTACCCTGATCCAGACCAAGCGCATGGAGCCATTGCCATTCCTGCTCTTTGGCAAGGATTTTTGGTCAAAGGTCATCAATTTCCAGGAGCTTGCAGATCAGGGAACAATTTCACCCGGAGACACGGATCTATTTCATTATGTCGATACTGCGACCGAGGGTTGGGAGATCATCAAGACACATTATGGCATAAATTAAATCCGGTCACGTTTTTGCCGAAATCGATCCTCCAGAACGGCTAATCACGACACTGTGACAATTTTAATGGAATTCAGTGAACCTGATTAACCTTTGATATTTATCATGAATTTTAATCAGGGTCGATTTCGATCACGAAAAGTGACAAAATACACAGTACAGCCGTTTTTTATTTGGCAGATTGTAACCATATTAGATGGAAAGCAAAGCCGCCGATAAGAACAAGCCGGTGAAATCCGGTGA
>JBPCWJ010000369.1:0-2818 GCA_051009635.1 Rhizobiaceae bacterium | reverse complement strand
GGTGCATTCCGCTCTTCGCGGGGCAGAGCTGGACCAAGATTTGGCTGGAAGTAGCATCGCACGCCAATGTAGATGATGAACAAAGCCGCCATCATCAGGCCGGGGAAAACCCCTGCGAGCCATAATTGCCCAACTGGTTGTCTGGCAATCATCGCGTAGAGAACCAGCACGACGGAC
Source organism: Rhizobiaceae bacterium (assembly GCA_051009635.1). Taxonomy (GTDB): domain Bacteria; phylum Pseudomonadota; class Alphaproteobacteria; order Rhizobiales; family Rhizobiaceae; genus BOKV01. The sequence continues at coordinate 2,641 of JBPCWJ010000369.1, read as the reverse complement.
GGAGGAACAAGGATACCAAGCGAGGAACCAGCTTGTATGACGCCGGTTACCATCTGCTTGTCATAACCTCGCCTCAACAGTTCCGGCAGGGCGATGGTCGCGCCGATTGCCATCCCCGCGACAGATAATCCGTTCATTGCCGATATCAGGACCATGAGGCCAATGGTGCCGATGGCAAGGCCGCCATTAATCGGGCCCATCCAGACGTGAAACATTTTGTAGAGATCGTCTGCGATCTTAGATTCTGACAGTACATAACCCATGAAAATGAACATGGGCAGTGTCAGCAGCGGATACCATTTCATTAGCTTCATGGCGGCAGAGAAGGGGATTTCCTGGCCACCTGTGCCCCATAATGACAATGCTGCAATAGTCGCTACCGCGCCGATAGCTCCGAAGACGCGCTGCCCGGTGAAAAGCATCAGCATCATCGTTGCGAACATGAGGAAGGCGATCAACTCATACGACATTAGCTGGCGGCTCCTTCAGTGAGGTAACCACCAAGATCGTCGCCGCGCAAAAGGGCAATGTCTTTCAGTAATTCGGCGACTGATTGCAAAAGCATCAGGAAAAAACCGATACACAGGACAACTTTTATCGGCCACAGATAAGGACGCCAGGCGGTAGGGCTGCGCTCAAGCCGGCCAATGCTCTCTTCGCCGGTTACCAATCCGGCAAAGAATGAAACTGGCTCATCTCCCCAATAGCCAAGCGAGTAGGCGGTAGAGCCGAGGCCGCCATAAAGCAATACACCCAGATAGAATATCAGCAACAATATTGTGAAGGAATCAAACCATGCTTTCCTGCGAGGAGTCCAGGTATGATAGAACAGATCCATCCGCACATTGGAACCAAGCTGGATGGAGTAGGGCCCGCCCAAAATGTAGTAGGCAACCATTGCAAACTGGGCCATTTCCAATGTCCACAGAGATGGCAGGAAGAATGTCTTTGAGATTGATGACCAAAGCAGGATTCCTACCATGAAGAAGATGCCATACATGATGACCCGGCCAATTCGGTAATTTACGGCATCGACGGCTCGTACATATTTCGCTGCCAGTCTGTTCATGTCAGCCCATTACCGCCCGTCACCAATCTATCGCTTTTGTCACCGGAGGAATTCCCGTCCTTTTTGCAGGCCTCCAATCCCAGTTTGATCATCTGAGCCAGTTCTTTGGCAATTTTCAAGGTGTTTTGATCTTCCGCCAAAAAATCATTGCGTACCTCGATCATTAAGTTGAGCAGGCCGCGTGGTAGTGCCTGCTTCAGCGTGTGTGTAACACCATCTGCCTGTCCATACGGCTCATTGAGTTGCGTTTTCAGGTGGGTATGGCCGGGCGCCAGTTTGAACATTGCCTTTGCCAATCGATCGTCCGCATCATGTAGAAGTCCGAGTTCGACCTGTCTCTTCCTGCCAAAATAAATGGGGGTGAAACTATGGATAGTGACGAGAGCCGGATTGCGATTGGAATTGCTATTGAGCGCCGACGCAAGCAATTCCCGGAATGGTCTGTAGACTTCTTCAATTCTTGCTTTGCGTTGAGCTTCACTCAGATTTCGATTGCCAGGAACATCGATAATCTCGCTGCGGACGGGAATTGAATCCAGAGATTCCGGTGGCCGGTTGCAGTCGTAGACCAGCCTGGAAATATTGGAGATTACCAAGGGGGCATCGAGAATTTCCGACAAGCTTCTTGAAAGACTTTCTGCGCCGATATCCCACACGACATGGGAGGTTTTCTGGGCGTCTTTCAGGCCAAGCTGATCGAGCGCAGGTGGAATAAACCTACTGGCATGCTCGCATACGAGCAGGATTTCAGCGCTGCCATTGCTGTTTATGATCGAAGCGGCGGGGCCGAATTCTGGCGGGATCAGGGATTGTGGTGCAAGCGATGGCATGATGTAACGATCATTACAGTAAAATATACTATGTCAATATCTATTCGGTAGACCGCGTTACAGTTATTGGATATTGATTGTGGAAATAGGAGATTGATGTGACTGGATTACCACCAGCATCAACGGTAAAGGCGCGCATACGTGACTGTATGGAGGAGTTGACGCATTCCGAGCGGCAACTAGCCAGCGTTCTATTACAGGACTATCCGGTCGCCGGATTGGGCTCCATTACAAAGTTTGCCAATATTGCCGGTGTCTCTACCCCTACTGTTATCAGGATGGCCAGAAAACTCGGCTTTGCGGGATTTCCTGATATGCAGGAGGCTTTGCGCGAGGAAATCTCCGCCCAGATCAAGAAGCCGATTTCCAAAAAGGATGCCTGGCTCGCAAATGCATCCGATGCCCATACCGTTAATCAGTTTGCCGATGCTGTTTCTTCCAACATCAGAAATACGCTAGAACGTTTGGATGCGAAGTCGTTTGATGCAGTTTCCAGGCTCTTTGCCGATGCGAAGAGAAAAATCTACATTGTAGGGGGCAGGATAACACGTTCCAATGCGGATTATCTGTTCAACCATCTGCAAATCATACGACCGAATGTTTCCCATCTGAGTCATTCGGCCAATGTCTGGCCGCAATACCTGCTCGACATGAATGAAAATGCGATCCTGGTCGTGTTCGATATTCGCAGATATGAGTCTGATCTTCTCAAGCTTGCCAGACTGGCGCGTGAGCGCAAGGC
>JBPCWJ010000368.1:0-11140 GCA_051009635.1 Rhizobiaceae bacterium | reverse complement strand
GATCAGACCACGCCCCTGCGTCGAGTTTTCCACGAATAATGCGAATGCAGCTCCACGCGAAAGCGCCTCAAGACCCAAAGCCCCTGTGCCGGCAAACAGGTCAACCACTCGCATTTCATCAAGGTCCTGTCGGTTGGCAAGCATGTTGAACAGGCTTTCGCGCGTCCGGTCGGAAGTCGGGCGAATATCTTGCGAATTTGGCGTATTCAGACGCCTGCCACGAAGTTTACCGCCGACGATCCGCATTCATTGTGCCATGTTTGCGATCGCGCTGAGGTCTGTCCGTGCGCTTTCCACCAGATGTATTGCTGCTACGGTTCTGCTTGCCTCCGCTTTTGTCAGCTATTTTTCCCGGCGATTTACCTTTGTTCCTTTTCCCCGGGTTTCCGGCCTTTCCAGCGGGTTTGCGTGTTTGCAACCTATCCAGCGCAACATGCCCTTCAACGTTACGCTTTCTGCCCGGATTTTCTCCAACCGGTGCCTTGGCAGCAACCGGCTTATTTTCTTTCTTCGCAGGTTTCTGGTTGACAATTGGTGCATCAAAATCTGCACCGGCTTCCCGGATGAGCCGTTCGCCCAGCTGGTCGCGAAGCAATCTCCCACGAATTTCGCGGACCTCACCTTCTGTCAAATCGCCAAGCTGAAAAGGACCATAGGAAAGACGAATTAGCCGGTTTACTTCGAGGCCGAGTTCGCCAAGCACCTTCTTGACCTCGCGGTTCTTGCCTTCGCGCAAGCCAAGCGTCAGCCATATATTTGTTCCCTGCTGGCGATCAATCACGGCCTCGATGGCACCATAAAGCACACCATCAACCGCGATCCCCTGTTTGAGTTCGTCCAGTTGTTCCTGGGTCACCTTGCCATGTGCCCTGACCCTGTAGCGGCGAAGCCAGCCGGTCTGCGGCAATTCGAGAATACGGGCAAGTCCGCCATCATTGGTCAGAAGCAATAGTCCCTCAGTTGTAATATCCAGCCGGCCCACGGTCACAACACGCGGCATCCATTCCGGCATGTTCTGGAAAATGGTCTTGCGGCCTTCAGGGTCCCGGTTTGATGTCACCAGTCCAGAAGGTTTATTGTAAAGCCATAGCCTTGTGCGCTCGATCTGCGGCAAGGGCTGTCCATCCACCTCTATCCGGTCTTCCGGTCCGACATTTAGCGCAGGAGAATCGAGCCGTTTGCCATTGACAACCACCCTGCCTTGTTCGATCCATCGTTCGGCATCGCGGCGGGAACAAAGTCCTGCCCGCGCCATACGTTTGGAAATTCGTTCAGTGCCACCTGGCGAAGTGTTATTTGTAGAGCTGCTCATGACCCTCCCTAACAAATCACCGGCTTACAGGCGAGCGGAATAAACAGGTATAACCAGCAATGACGCAATTCATGGATGAAGCGCTCAAACAGGCAGAACTGGCGGGAAGGCGCGGCGAAGTTCCGATAGGTGCCGTGATTGTTCACGAGGGCACGGTTTTGGCGAGCGCGGGTAATCGGACGCTGGAGTTGAACGACCCGACCGCCCATGCCGAAATTGTTGTAATAAGACAGGCTTGCAAAATTTTGAAGAGCCAGCGCCTGCCTGAATGCGATCTCTATGTGACACTGGAACCCTGTGCCATGTGTACAGCAGCAATATCATTTGCGAGGATCAGACGGCTTTATTTCGGCGCTGAAGATCCAAAGGGAGGCGCTGTCGAGAATGGAGTACGATTTTTCGCTGATCCCACATGTCACCACACACCTGATGTGTATTCAGGAATGTCGGCAGCGCAATCGGTGAAATTGCTACAGGAATTTTTTGATAAGAAACGTTAGGTATGAAATCGAATTTAGGTACTCAACGCTAGACTAGCGAGCGAGCTCCATCATTCGATCCATCTCGGCCTTCTTCTTCTCATCCACTACTTTCCTGCGCTCCGCCTGTTCCTCTTCGGAATATGCTTCTTCTCCAGAAGGTGCGGTCAAGGCTGGTTCCCGATAGTCGGAAGGTGGATCAGTCAGGTAGCGGCGTGTGCCGTCCGTTGACACATTGAGTTCGGCGCGTCTCTTGAGAACTTCTGCACGTTTGACACTGTCATTGGCGATATGGGGAAGAAGATACCCATCCTTGTCGGTGATACCGGGAATAACCTCGCGGGTACTCTCAACCTTTTCTATGTTGATACCTTCTTTTTTGCGCAAACGCTCCTGCACCGAATATTCACCGGAATCCGGGTCAATCTCCCCTGCCTGGGATTGAATACGTGCAATTCTTTCTTGCGGTGTCTCAGGCCATTCCGGATTGGAGGTTGTAACCTCGGATTCGAGCGGGTCAACCAATGTATTGTCCGCGGGTATAACCAGATCGGGTCTGGCGCTGTAGTCAATATTCTTGGGTTTGTTCTTCAACGAGAACATATTGTAGACATCACTGAGCGTCTGTTCTTCCTGGCTGGTACCGGTTCCATATGTCGTTCCACCGACACATCCGGCCAAAAACAGCCCGGAAGCAAGCAGGCAAATGCCGATTGCCACCTTTTTTGCCGATTTGACGAAACCAAGATTAAGCATGCCAGTCCCTAAAAAACGCATTTACAACAGTTGCACCTTAGCTCAATTCATGTGGTCTTGAAATATGGCCGCAATCCGGCATTGTGCGTAAAATCCGCTTAATTGGCTGATTGTGGCAATCTTGCAACTATTCAAGCGATATTTTCCGGCTGTTCTGGCAGATTCATCGATATAATTTCAAATCATTGCTACGAATCGATCTCGCGCATTGCTTCAGCATCGCGCAATGACAGCTCCGGATAGTCGGAATCAGAACCTACTTCCGGCAAAATTCGCCAGGAGCGGGCGCATTTTTGTCCCTCGGCCAATGCCGGAACCACGGCAACATTATCAACATCTTCGGATTTCCAGGCTTCCGGGCCTGGTGCATCAGGGGTTACCGTAATCTGGCTGGTAATGCAGATCTCCGCGAAATCCTGTCCATCAAGTGCTGCCATCAATTCAGAATCGGTGATATGAACAATCGGCGCGGCCTCAAGCGAGGAGCGCAACCTTTTCTCACGCCGTTCGACCTCGAGAGCGCCGGTCACTACGCGTCTGATCCTTCGAATCTTGCGCCATTTTTTCGCCAGTTCGTCATTGCGCCAGTTTTCCGGCACATCAGGAAATTGTTCCATATGGATGGAAGCGGCATCCTGTCCGTTTCTATCCAGCCAGGCCTCTTCCATTGTGAAAGGAAGAATTGGAGCCATCCATCGGGTCAGACAATCAAACAAATGCTGCACGACCTGAAGCGAAGCCTTGCGGCGCTTGCTTGAGGGCGCATCGCAGTAAAGCGTGTCCTTGCGGATATCGAAGTAGAATGCCGACAATTCCACGGTCATGAAATTGAACAATTGCGAGAAGATGCGTTTGAAGTCGAACGCATCATAGCTTTCATTGACGATTGCATCGAGTTCATGAAGCCGATGAAGCATGAGCCGCTCCAATTCCGGCATTTCCTCAAACGAAATTTCCTCTCCCTCATAATGACCGAGCGTACCAAGCATCCAGCGCAGCGTGTTTCTCAGCTTGCGATAGGCATCCACCGAAGTCTTGATTATTTCATCGCCAATGCGCTGGTCCTCTGCATAGTCGACCGAAGCAACCCACAACCGGAGAATGTCGGCACCGTATTTCTTGATTACATCCTGTGGCGCCACCTGATTGTTAAGTGATTTCGACATTTTACGGCCGTCTTCGGCCATGGTGAAACCATGTGTCAGAACCGCATCATAAGGGGCTCGGCCACGGGTACCGCAGCTTTCCAACAGGGAAGAATGAAACCAGCCACGATGCTGGTCGGAACCCTCAAGATAAAGATCGGCCGGCCATTTCAGATCCTCGCGTTCTTCCAGACAGAATGCGTGTGTACAGCCTGAATCAAACCAGACATCGAGAATATCGGTGACCATGGACCATTTTTCCGGGTCATGATCATTGCCGAGGAACCGCTCCTTGGCACCTTCTGCGAACCAGGCATCAGCGCCTTCGCGCGAAAATGCCTCAATGATGCGGGCATTGACGGCCTCGTCCTTCAGTACATTTCCGTCTTCATCCGCGAAGACAGCAATGGGAACACCCCAGGCACGCTGGCGTGACAGAACCCAATCCGGCCTTGTCTCGATCATGGCATGCAGCCGGTTCTGGCCGCTGGCCGGTACGAAACGTGTCTTTGAAATAGCTTTAAGAGAACGTGCACGAAGCGTGTCGCCCGCACCGTCAATATCGCGATCCATATAGACAAACCATTGAGGCGTATTGCGGAAGATTACCGGTTTCTTCGACCGCCATGAATGCGGATAGGTATGCTTGAGCCTGCCGCGGGCAAACAGCATGTCCTTTTCGATAAGCGCAGTAATGACCGCCTGATTGGCATCCCCCTTCTTGCCCTTGTCATCAATCACGCGGGCAGCACCACCTTCGCGGTCCGGTCCGAAGCCGGGGGCATCCTTGGTGAAGTAACCGGCATCATCGACCGTGAAGGGGATTTTGGTATCTACACCTTTACCTGGGGCATGTTCCATCCAGGCATCAAAGTCTTCCCGGCCATGGCCGGGTGCGGTGTGGACGAAACCGGTTCCGGCATCATCGGTTACATGTTCGCCGTTGAAAAGCGGCACATCAAATTGATATCCGCCGCCCAATCCCTTGAGCGGGTGAGAGCAGGTTATCGACTCCAGAATTATGTCCTCAACATCAAATCGGCGTTTGTACCCCAACTTAGCTTTTTCGAAGCTTTCTGGCGCCAGCTTGTCGGCAAAGATCAGTTTCTCGCCAGGCTGCGGACCAAAGTCGTTTTCCGCCGCAGTGACTTCGTAGAGGCCGTAGGAAATCTTCGATGAAAAGGAGATCGCCCGGTTACCTGGAATGGTCCATGGCGTGGTTGTCCAGATGACGATTGAGGCCGATCTTATTTCAGATTCCTTGTCGCCCGGGGAAAATTTATCGGCTTCTTGATCACCGGAGGCAAGAAATTCGACGACCGTTGCATCGCGAATAGGAAATTTCACCCAGATCGTATCGGACTGGTAGTCCTGATATTCGACTTCGGCTTCCGCAAGTGCGGTACGCTCAACCACCGACCACATGACCGGTTTGGAACCGCGATAAAGCTGTCCGGACATGGAGAACTTGTGCAGTTCGGCAGCGATCTTCGCTTCGGCAGCAAAGTTCATGGTTGTGTAGGGATTTTCAAAATCGCCCTCGACACCAAGACGGCGGAACTCCTCGCTCTGGACACCAATCCAGTGCTGGGCAAATTCCCGGCATTCCCGCCGGAATTCATTGACCGGCACCTCATCCTTGTCCTTGCCCTTGGCGCGATATTGCTCCTCGATCTTCCATTCGATCGGCAGACCATGGCAATCCCAGCCGGGCACATAGTTTGAATCAAAGCCGCGCATCTGGAAGGAACGGGTGATCAGATCCTTCAAGATCTTGTTGAGCGCATGGCCAATATGCAGGTGACCGTTGGCATAGGGAGGACCGTCATGGAGAGTATATTTCGGCCTTCCCTTTGATGCCTCCCTTAGCTGGCGATAAAGGTTCGCCTTGTCCCAGCGGGCAACCAGTTCCGGCTCCTTTTGCGGCAGGCCCGCACGCATCGGAAAATCGGTCTTAGGCAAATAGAGCGTCGCGCCCCAGTCACGACCGGCTTCCTCGTCTTTGGCGGAACCATCTTTATTCTTTTCGGTGTTTTTCAATTGAGCGTCCTGCATGGCCTTGCAATCTCTTACCGCGCCTTTGCGCCGGTCTGTTCTATAGCGGGTAATACTCGCCCGCAATCAAATGTCGGAAAACTGATATGCTATCAATAGGTATTTGACCCGGTCGCTGCTCAAGCTCAGGCGGCGGCCGGGATCATAATTCGTCTATCAATTGCGAGACAATCAAACATGGCGGGTATTTAGCAGCAACGCGAGCATGAATAAAGCCGGTTATTTTTCATATTTCGATGCAGTTCCTACCATTTTTCCTCTGACAGTTTTTCGTAGAGCAATTTGCGCATCAAACCGGTGGTATAGCCAGGAGCAACGGAGCCTGCCATGGCGGACAATTTTGCCGCCATGCCCGGATAGTAATGACGCTTGCCCGCCTCAGTAGCACGAATGATCTTTGCGGCCATCTCGTCGGGGTGCATCCGGTTTTTCTCATCTGAATCAGAGGGCGCATGATAGGCGGCATGGCCGGTTCTGATCGGGCCGGGGAAGACCGTCATTATCGAGACTCCGCGCTTTCGGAATGGTTTACGGATGCTTTTTGCATAAATGGCGATTGCGTTTTTTGAAGCGGCATAGCTGGCGGCACCGGGATAACCGGTTTTGCAGGCGAGCGACGAAACAAACACCAATCTGGCAGCGGGCGAATAAGCATTTCGCGCTGCCAGTCCGGAAGCAAGGATCATTGGTGCGACAGTATTTACCGCTAGAAGATTTTGATGAACTTGCGCCGGAATATTCTCAAATTTTCCGGTTGCCGATATTCCTGCATTGAGGATAACGAGGCTATACGGACCAAGGCCCGCCAATTCATCCATTCGGCTTTCCAGACCATTCACGTCGGATAAATCACAGAGAAGCCCCTGTATGGATGGACCGGTAATTTGATCCAATCCATCCTCGTCACGATCCAGAGCGATGACAGTGTAACCAGAATCAGCAAGGCCGTTCGTTATTGACTTACCGAGGCCAGCTGCTGCGCCGGTCACCAGCGCCTTCATGATTCAGGTCCCTTTCCGGTCAAACCAGCCGCTATTTCACGAAAGCCAATGGGGAGGAAACTACGTTGCTTCTCCCGGTCGATCATTTGTACCAACCGTTCGGCTGCAAAGTCCGGATTGATGAAGAAACGTCTGGCAAATCCGGTATTCAGCTGTGCCTTCTTATGCATTTGTGTTGCGATTGGCCCGGGATGGATGATCTGCACTTTGACTCGCCCGGCCCATTCACTCGCAAGTGCGCGGGCAAAAGCATCAAGACCGGCTTTTGAAGCGGCATAACTTGCAAATTGCGGCGCGCCTCGAATTGCCGTCGATCCGATAAAGGTAACAACAGCTGGACGATCTCCCGCTTCCAAAAAGGGTGCCAGTTCGCGCAGGATCGTGATTGGCCCTGCAAGATTTACGGATATTGTGTTGAGGATCGAGCCGGAAGCTTCTTCCACTGGATCACATACAGTCCCGGTGCCTGCATTCAGGATCAGGTTGTCGATTTTTTCCCAACCAGCTTGTTTGACAGTTTTCAGGATATTCTCCGCACAATCTGTCTTTGCCTGATCGGCCTGTATGTAATGGGCAGCTTCCGGATGGTTTTCAATTTCCTCTTCGGAGCGCCTTCCGGTGAAGATCACTTTTGCGCCCGTCGCCAAATAATGCCTCACCAGCAGGAGGCCGATGCCATCCGTGCCGCCCGTTATCAGGACATTACGTCCGTCATCCATCTGTCATTTCCGGGGGTTGCGACTTGTCGAGTACAGTCTTTGCATCGACGCAATCACGATCCATTTGGGCAACCAGATCTTCAGCGCTATCAAATTTCTCTTCACTACGCAGGAATTTGTGAAACTCCACTTCGATCTCCATCCCGTAAATGTCGTCAGAGAAATCGAACAGATAGGTTTCGAGCAGGATTTCCCCATTATCGAAGGTAGGTCTGCGGCCAAAACTTGCAACACCGTCATGTACCCCGCCATTGGCCAGCCGCACACGTACAGCATAGATGCCCTGATATAGCCTTGCTTCCGCAGGCAGCAACATGTTTGCAGTCGGATATCCCAAGGTGCGCCCGAGCTGCTTTCCTGCGACCACCGAGCCACGGACAAACCACGATCGTCCACTCAAGCGGTTGGCGAGTTCAATATCTCCTCGGGCCAACGCATCGCGTATTCTGGTTGAGGAGATGATTTCACCATCATCGTCAAGAAAGGGTTCAACCAGCGTGACCTCCATGCCACCCGAAGTCGCATGATCAGCCAGGAATTTCGGTGTCCCCTGCCTGCCCCTGCCAAAATGAAAATCGTGGCCGGTTACAACATGGCGCGCGCCGAGACTCTCTCCCAGTAGTTTCTCGACAAAATCAGCCGCAAACATTTGCGAGAATTCATGATCGAAGGTTTGTTCGACAACCGCATCAAATCCCAGATCACGCATAATGTTTGCTTTCAGCGGAGCGGGCGTCAAACGAAATACGGGTTTGTCCGGACGAAACAGCGTGCGCGGATGAGGTTCGAATGTCAGAACAACCGAAGGCGCCTGCTCCCTGCCAGCGATTGCCAAGGCCCGGTCCAAAACAGCACGATGGCCAAGATGAACACCATCGAAATTGCCAATCGCTACTACCCCACCTTTCAGATGTTCCGGCAGCACCGGCATCGTTGCCGATTTGATATAGGAAAACTTCCCCAGCGAATTTGATGCAGATGGTTCAGTCCGGCCTGTCACCTTTTCAGCCTCGGCATCCAGGCGACAGGACGTGCACCATGCCGGTCAAGGAACTCCTGCAGACGGGCAATGTCGGGGTCTTCCGCATCGCCATAATCGGCTGCGTGTATGCCTGCGCTGACATAAAGAAGATCAAGCCCGAAATCTTGGGCGCCAGCAACATCTGTCGGCATGCCGTCACCAATGGCCAATATTCTGTTTTCCGGAATCTCTTTTCCTGCAGCTTTGCCCAATCGTGAAATCGCGGCTTCATAAATAGGATTATGCGGTTTACCGGCAATGTGGGTATCACCACCGATCTCCGCGTAATCGCGTGCTATCGCACCGGCGCACCATAATAGCCGGTCACCAAATTCGACAACAATGTCCGGATTGGCACATATAAAGGGAAGTTCCATCTCCAAAATCTGCTTCAGAAGGTTTTCGTAATCTTCCGGTGTCTCGGACCGATCGTCATTCAGGCCGGTGCAGACAACACTTTTTGCCTGTTCGAGTTCGACCAGTTTGACACCAAGTCCCTCAAATAAATGCAGATCACGATCAGGTCCAATGTGAAACACTTCTGACTCTACTTCGGAAATCAATTTCCGCGTGACGTCACCGGAAGTGACCACATCATCAAAAACACCATCGGGAACACCGATATCGTGCAACTGGTCAACAACCGAGGCTTTTCGACGAGGGGAATTGGTGATCATGACCACGGTTCCGCCCTGTTTTCTGAATTGCGTAAGCGCATCAACTGCACCCGGCCAGGCGGCAACACCATTATGCAGCACCCCCCAGACGTCACAAAGGATACCGTCATAATCGGGAGCAATCTCGTGTAACCCGTCAATTTTGTTAGCTGGCTTTGTCAACATCGATCCGTCCGCCTGGAATATCTGTCTGGCCTTGTGACAAAGGGGTAATGTGCGGTCAAGACGAATTCATGAATTAATCCGCAGCATGTCCTTACAATATAGCCGGCGATCAATGACGATCACCAATGCCCAATGAATTAAGAATGCCTGGTTACCATGAATTGTGGATAGTCTTTCCGTTTAGCCGTTTTTTACCCATAGTGACAATGCAGGCTGATAATCTTGAATATTTATATTTACGGGCCGCCAATATGAAAATTTATTTCATGGCTGCATTTGCATTGAGCGCCGGTATTGCCGGAATAGCTAAATTTGCAGGCAGCTACATTTCTTTTCTCGACAAGGATTTTTCCAATCCGGAACTGGTCCTGATCGGATTGGTTAGCTGGTGCGTGTTCATGGTTTTTTTCCTGAGCTTGGCGAATTCCCGATTAAATCGAAATCTTGCCAGCACGACAGCGGGATTTGAACAGTTTGAAATGGATGTGGCGCGCAGGCTGGCTGGTATCGATACGAAAATTGTGACGCGGAAGCCAAAAACCAAAACGGATCCAGATCCAAAAGAAATCAGATGGAAAATTGCACCGGAAGATGCGCGACGAAACATCATGCCGGATTCTGGAGAAACAAGTCGTAAAACACAAAGCACATTTACAAATCCAACCGACACCTCTGCAAATTCGCAGGACAGGACTGAACAGAGGTCGGTCAAGTCCGGACACGATGCCCGCAAGGCGAACAAGCAAAAATCCGATATTGCCAAGGCGGTTCGAAGCGGACAGGTGACAAGCTGGTTTGAACCCGTGGTTACATTGCCGGAGCGCGCAACACGGTATCTGGATGCTCGACCTTACCTGCAGCTGTCTCCCAACAAGCTGCTTTCACCTGATGACTGGTTGGACAAGGCAAGACCAAAATCACTGCGCACTGAAATCGATCTTCAGATGTTTGATCAGGTCATTGCACTGGCGAGGGATCTCGAGCGTGAAAACAGAAATGTCGGTGTGATATTGCGCCTCAACTGGCGCATTGCCAGCCGTAAGGAAAATGCCGCCAAGTTTACGAATATGGCCGAAGCAAGCAGCAATTTATCGAACAGGGTTTTGCTGGAAATCACCCTGCCAGAATATATGCAAATGGACCTTAGATGCCGGGACATGATCGCCCATCTTCGTGATCTGGGTTACAGTCTGGTGCTTTCCCAATGTGATGATGTAGAAGCTGTTGAGGAAGCGATCGTCAGCGGACTGTTTGGTTTCGTCGTTCCAGATGCCAGACTATTGATGTCACCAGACAGGTTGGCAATGTTCAGACGTTCAAATCTGGAACATGAAAAAGGGCAAGAGAGGCATATGGAAATCATCGCCCGGGGAATCGAAAATGAGGAAACAGCAATCGAAATGATTGATCATAATATCCTGCTTGCCCAGGGCCCGTTGTTTTCTCCCGCCCGGCCACTTAAATACGGGGTAGGTTCCAAAGGCCCGTCACAGAGCGTAGTTCAGTAACATCCAATTAAGCTTTTTTGTATTCAACAAATCCAGATTCCAATCATTTTCAAAAACCGGCTACCGGAAATCGTGTTTTAGGTTGACAATCAGACTCCTCGCCCCTATCTCAACACCGATTAGCACTCAACGAACTGGAGTGCTAACGAATTAACAATACGGCATCGCTGACGCGGTGCCGTTGAAGTATCGAGAACGAAAAAAATCTCCAAAACGGGTATGTATAATGGCTAAGATTAAATTCCGTCCGCTACACGACCGGGTCGTGGTTCGCCGTGTGGATTCAGAGGAAAAGACTGCTG
>JBPCWJ010000367.1:0-3688 GCA_051009635.1 Rhizobiaceae bacterium | reverse complement strand
CTTCTCAGCCTGATATGCGGGATCGTTCTCCCGGACAAAGGTAGAGTATCGGTAGGCGGAAAGGACTTGAGTGCCCTTTCCTCCTCCAGGCTGGATCAATTCAGAGCAGAGAATATTGGAGTCATTTTTCAGATGTTCAACCTGCTCCCCAATGTGACACCGCTCGACAATGTCCTGCTGCCCCTTCATTTTGCTCCGGCACGCAAATCGCGCATTGAAGGAGCGCCGAGAGAAGCAGCCCTGAAAATAATGTACGAACTGGGCCTTCCCCTTGATGCCATGAAGCGTGAACCCGCCTCCAAACTCTCCGTTGGGCAACAACAAAGAGTCGCGGTTGCGCGGGCGCTCATTGGTCAGCCACCTTTGATCATCGCTGACGAACCCACTTCCGCCCTTGATGCTTCATCCCAAAAGGCATTTCTTGATTTATTGTTTGAGCAAGTCGCAGCAGCGGGCTCAACTTTATTGATGGTTTCGCATGATGCCAGGCTCGGCAAGCGGTTCAGCCGTAAAGTGTCGATTACAGAATTCGCGAAAATAAATCGCGAGGTCATGGCGTGATCCTGTTTCGCGTGGCATTGCGATCCCTCCTGAGTCGCAGGATCACCGTGGCGCTGACCATATTCACAATAGCGCTCAGCGTTGCGCTGCTTCTCGGCGTGGAGAAAGTCCGGGTTGGTGCTCGCACCAGTTTTGCAGACACAATTTCCAATACCGATCTGATCGTTGGAGCAAGATCCGGCGGTGTCCAGCTATTGCTTTACTCGGTATTCCGGATTGGCAATGCGACAAATAACGTTTCCTGGATTAGCTATCAGGACATAGTCAATCGGCCTGAAGTTGAATGGGCGGTTCCCATATCGCTTGGGGACAGCCACCGTGGTTTCCGGGTAATGGGCACGACCGATGAATATTTCCAGCGATATCGTTATCGTGGCGACCGGCTGCTCGAATTTGCACAAGGCGGCCCGTTTGACGATTTGTTCGATGCAGTCATAGGGGCCGATGTTGCCCGCGAACTTGACTACAGTCTGGATGATCCAATTGTCATCGCCCATGGGCTGGCATCATTTTCCGAACATGATAATCATCCCTTCAGGGTCGCCGGAATTCTTGAAAAAACCGGAACACCTGTCGATCGAACAGTCATTGTCAGCCTTGAGGCCATAGAGGCAATACACGTCGACTGGCAGGGCGGCGCACAAACACCGGGCCGATCGACAAGTGCAGATAAGCTGCGCCTAATGGACCTGACGCCCAAGGCAATTACTGCAGTCATGTTGGGGGTAAATTCCAAGCTGCAGATTTTCCAGCTCATGCGGGCGATCAATGAATATAACCAGGAACCACTGCTTGCCATTTTACCCGGCGTGGCATTGCAGGAATTGTGGGAAATTGTCGGCGTTGCCGAAACCGCGCTGGCCGGCGTCTCGGCCATGGTCGTCCTGACAGCATTACTGGGAATGATGGCCATGATTTTCTCAGGCCTTAATGAGCGCCGCCGCGAAATGGCAATCATGAGATCCATTGGCGCAAGACCTTCAACCGTTTTCACCTTGCTTATGTTTGAAGCGATGGCAATGACGCTGTCTGGCGTCATATTGGGAATTGGTATGCTCTACACGATATTGTGGATTGTACGCCCGATAATCGACGCTAAATTCGGATTATACCTGCCCATTGACACAATTGACTCCCGTGAATGGAAATTGTTGGGTGTAATTATCCTTACCGGGGCGCTTGTGTCCATCGCGCCAGCAATACGCGCCTATAGGCTCTCGCTTGCAGATGGAATGTCGATCAGGATGTAATCTGATGAAAAGTAGAAATCGAATTACGTATATGTTTTCCGTCATTACCTTTGCCATTGCTCTCGTTCTTGGCACCAAGGTGATGGCCGCTGAAACGCCGCTGGAAATTAATTGGGGAGACCTCATCCCGGAGAGTGCCAAACTCAGCCAAAAAGCTTCTCCGCTGGGTACTGTGCAGCACGGACAATTGACTACTCCCCTGGCAGACGCCCCTGCTGCAAATACTACAAGCGAATATGACGGCAAGACCGTACGAATTCCCGGATACGTGGTTCCACTTGAATTCAACGAAGGAAAAATCAAGCAGTTTCTGTTGGTGCCCTATGTGGGTGCATGCATCCATGTTCCCGCACCACCGGCAAATCAATTGATAATTGTAACCTCCGAAGAGCCGCATGAATTGAAGGGGCTTTTCGAGCCGGTATATGTAACCGGTATGTTCGGTGCAGCAGCTCAATCAACACAGCTGGCGGATGTCGGTTACGCGATTTCGGCAGAAAAAATTGAGCCCTATGAGTGATTGGCGGACCAACTTTGCGTAATTACCTGACCATCCGCACCCTTATATTTGCTGCAGTTCTCTTGCCTGTGCAATTGATTGCCGCACTTGCCCTGGCTTGTGCTTTCCACGTCAATCTGCCGGAGTTTTCCATCGGCGACCGGATCATCAATGCTTCCCACATTGTTCTGGCGAGGGAAGACAGTCAAAAACCGTTCACTTTCAGTCCGGATGTCATGCTCAAGGGTGACTATATCGGTCAGGAAATTCCCTTGCTGGTGGATAGTACGACTCGCAGGCGTCTGGCTGTGAATCCGGGGGACTTTGTTCTTCTATCAAAATCCTCAATCGACAACCAATGGCGCAGGCTGGCCTATGTGAAAGAACAGGATCGGAGCCTGTTTGAGGACATGGTTGCAAAGGCCCCCATCTGGGACGATGAACAGGATGCATTATTGAGGTTTGCATTCTTTGCTGCCCTGCATGACCATCAACACGCATCAATTAGAAAGATTGCTCTCACCGAACTCGACAAGATTCCTTACCGGCATTTGCGCAGGATGCCGGTCAGAATTCCGGCATCAAAAATCAGGGAAAAACTGAATGACCGTTATGAAATACCCTGGGTCCCGATCCGTATACTGATGCTGGGTATTTTGGGTGATGATGAGAGCAAGGAGATAGTCAAAAAGGCTGTCGAATATAACAGCCGGTCTGGTTTTGGAAGCAATCTCGGAGCCTGGGTTACAGCCTATATTGAGATTGATGGTTCGGAAGCAATAGATCACTTGACGCAGCAATACCTTCTGAATGCGGCCGCAAAACCTGAATCTGTTGAGGCGGTACTTACTGCGTTTGCGCTTCACGGGATGGACGGCGATCCGGAACTGAAATCTGCAATCAATGCCAGTCTTGAAACTGCACTTTCCTTTGCTCCAAATCTGGCCGCGTCAATCGCCAGGACTTTTGGGGCGCAGCAGGATTATTCGCATTTCGCCCTGCTTCAAAAATCCATGAATTCAGGCAAACTTCGCACACCACACGAATTACTGATTGTGGCGAGCTATCTTTCCCTCGCGCAGAAGTCACAGGAGCCTTCGCAGTAGCCGTTATGGCCCGGAGACTTGCTCTCATTTAGCCAGTATGAGTGCAAATATATAATTATAAATAATTGAAAATATTAAATTTTTTCAAATATGTGCATTAGTTGTGTTTGAATGCACATCGCCTGTGAACGCTTACCCCTATCTTGGGTTCATCGGAAGGGCATAGTGCCCTGACACTCAATCCTGGGAAGGGAATTAAAATGATCCGCAAGACAGTCACAGCAGCACTTGCAGTTGCAGTTATCAGCGCTTCAGCCATGGTTGCAACTACT
>JBPCWJ010000366.1:0-10258 GCA_051009635.1 Rhizobiaceae bacterium | reverse complement strand
TTGGATTGGCGGGCAACTTCCATGAATGTCCGGATTAATCGGCTTTCCTGACGTTCTTTCAAACAGATCAGTGCTTCGTTCATCGAGAGATCCGCATCGGTGATCTGTATCTTCGCCAGGCGCGAATCCGTTCCAAATTCACCTTCGGATACGATGCCAACGCCGCCTCCCGAGGCGACAATCTCCCGGACAGCTTCTCGGCCCTCTGCCTCAATGCTGATATTGAGCTCAATACCGCGCGCCTTGGCAAATTCTTCAAAATCAGCCCGGGTTTTCGATCCGATTTCCCGCATGACGAGAGGCGCTTCTGCGAGTTCCTGCATGGTCATTGTCTTCCTCTTCCCGAACTTGCTCCCGGCTGGAGCAAACGCAACAATTGGCGTTGAGCTCAATTGAATTACCTCATATTCGCCGCCGGACGGCGGCTCTCCAAGAACACCAATATCCGCATCGTAACTGTTCAGACTGTGAATGACTGATTCTGTGTTGCCGGCAATTATAGAA
This sequence comes from Rhizobiaceae bacterium, assembly GCA_051009635.1. GTDB lineage: Bacteria > Pseudomonadota > Alphaproteobacteria > Rhizobiales > Rhizobiaceae > BOKV01. Next base: position 9,754 of record JBPCWJ010000366.1, on the reverse strand, counting down.
ACAAACACATGCGGATAGCGTTGTCGGAATTGAGCCAAAATACCGGTCACGTGGTGCGCCGAATCGGCAATGATTGCCAGCCGGCCGGATTTGATTGCACGTGATTCAGAAAGCAGTTCGAGCGCCTGATCCTCGACCTCAAACATCCGGCGGGTGATTTCGAGCAGTCTTTCTCCGGATGGCGTTAGTGTGACTTGTTTCTTATCCCGATTGAACAACCGGACATCATATTCAGTCTCAAGTTTTCGCACCTGATCGGATATCGCCGGCTGGGTCAGGTGAAGCGCCTCTGCTGCACGTGAAAACCCGCCAAAAATCGCAACATTATGAAAGGCACGGAGCTGGACATATCGCATCAACAAACCTCAACATTATAAAAAAAATAGATGCAATGATAAAATCCATCGTTTTGACTAATACAAGCTTTTTCCTCCAAAATACCCACTGATTTGAAAAAATGACGTAATCAGGACCACTTAACGCTATAATCTTGTCTTGGCGGAGGGGGTTCCCCAGCAAAGAGCCACCTCCTCGCAAAGCTTTTCTTGTTGTGCGTCCATTGGGAGAACAATGCATATACTGACATTCCTGTTGCAATTGATCAGCGCGATAATACTGCTTCTGTATTCAACGCGCATGGTCCGCACGGGCGTCGAACGCGCGGCAGGTCCATCCCTTCGAGACCTGTTCCGGGGTACTCGCAGAAATGTCGCTCTGAATGTCTGCGTAGGAACATTGGGCGCAGTTCTTCTACAAAGCGCCACCGCAGTGACACTTTTGGTATCAAGCTTCGCGGCGTCAGGCGCAATGGGTGTAACCGGGTCACTTGCAATTGTTCTGGGCGCCGATCTGGGTACCGCACTGGTGGTTCAGTTTCTAAGTTTGAACCTGACCTGGCTGATACCCATACTCATATCCGTTGGTGGCCTGCTATTCCTGAAATTCGATTCACGGCTCTACAAACAGATTGGGCGCATCCTTATCGGGATAGGTTTTATTTTGCTCTCGCTAAAGATGCTCGGTGAAGCCAGTGGACCAATGCGGGAAAGCAGGTATTTCCCGATAATTGTACAATATTTGAGCGAAGACCTTATCACCGCCTTTATTGGTGGCGCGCTAATTACCTTTGCATTTCATTCCAGCGTGGCGGCAATTCTACTTTTTGCTGTCTTCAGCGCGCAGGGTATTCTGCCACTTTCTGCTGCATTGCCGCTTGTTCTCGGTGCCAATGTGGGAGGCAGCCTTGTGGCCATCTCCCTGACCAAGAACATGCATTTGCGGGCACGGCAGATTACGATAGCCAATCTGATTTTCAGAACCGTTGGCGCGCTTGTTGTATTGGCCGCGCTGGCCTTTTCACTGCTTCCGCATGAAATCCTGGGGTCCAATCCTGAGAGGCAGTTGGTAAACTTCCATCTGTTGTTCAATGTTGGGTTGGTTGTTGTCTGCCTGCCTTTTGTGGTTCCACTTGCAAGGCTGGTCAAACGTATTGTCCATGAACCTGCTGTGCCAGCAATCGAATCCATCAGGCCTACCAGCGCGTTGGACTATAGTGTCCTGGACAATGCCGGTCTCGCACTCGCAAGCGCGACGCGGGAACTGCTGCGCATGAGTGAACAGATCGAGGCGATGTTCGCTCCATTGATGGACATGTTTGACACACCCGCGCCGGAACAAATTCGTCATATTCGAGAAATGGACGAAACCATCAATACATCGCACACGGAAATCAAGCTCTATCTCGCAAAACTCATACAGCAGGAACTAACTCCGGAACAATCGTCACGATGCATGGAGTTGACGAATCTTGCGATTAGTCTCGAGCGGGTTGGCGACATTATCTGCAAGGATCTCTTGAGGCTCACTGAAGTCAAACATCGAGAAGGTTTGCAGTTCTCTGACAAGGGCCGCAAGGAACTTCTCAATCTACATGCGAGGGTGATGGACAATATTCAGCTCGCGCTCAACGTATTGATATCCGAAGACCTCGAATCTGCCCGTCAGCTTGTAGATGAAAAGGAAAAGATGCGCCGTCTGGAGCAACGCAGCTATGATCGCCACATGAAGAGATTAGGTGCTGGAAACAGTTTAAGTATTGCTACCAGCGATATTCACCTGGAGGTCATACAGGGAATCAAGGAAATAAATTCCCGATTTATAAGTTTCGCCTATCCGATTCTCGCCAGGTATGGCGTTTTGATGAGCAGCAGGGTCTCAAAAAGCAAATAGCAGTACATTAGAGAAAATTATAATTCGATATATTATATCGATTTTTCAAATACTAAAAAACAATGCCAAATATGAACCGAACTTCCCCGGACTCGTTGTGGACCAAGCAAAATGAACGATGGAAACAGGCATATAGAGGCTCTGTCAATTGAGGATCCACGAATGGGCGAACCATTTCTACTTACGCCTGGACCTCTGACAACTGCCTATGGCGTAAAGGAAAAAATGCTCTGTGACTGGGGCTCATGGGATTCTGACTTTCGTGCAATGACAGCCAGCCTACGATCCGGTGTTCTGGCCCTGATCGGCGAGCACAATGGTGTGTTTGACTGTGTACCGATGCAGGGAAGTGGCACTTTTGCCGTTGAAGCGATGCTGGGAACATTTTTGGGCAAGAACAGCAAGACGCTTGTTCTCTGCAACGGTGCTTATGGACAAAGAATCGTTCAAACCTTGGAGCGCATCGGGCGCGAACATGTCGTCATCGACAAAGGCGATTATCTACCACCCACGGGTGCCGAGGTTACCGAAGCGCTGGAAGCCGATCCTGCCATTACAGATGTTGTCGTTGTACATTGCGAGACTTCATCTGGAATCCTGAACCCAATCGACGAGATATCCAAGGCAACTTATTCCGCCGGCAGGAAATTGTTGATCGACTCCATGAGTGCCTTTGGGGCACTCCCGCTTGAAATGGACAAGATCCGATGTGAAGCATTTGTTTCATCAGCCAATAAGTGCATCGAAGGCGTTCCCGGATTTGGATTTGTTGTTGCGCGAAAAAGCGCGCTGGAAGCAGCCAAGGGAAACTGTCATTCGCTTTCTCTTGATGTTCACGATCAGTGGGTGAATATGGAGAAATCCGGGCAGTGGAGATATACCCCACCGACCCATGTTGTTGCCGCGTTTCTTGAAGCACTGCGTCTTCACCAGGAAGAAGGCGGCGTTGAAGCACGGGGCGCCAGATATGCGCGCAACCGGGATGTGCTGGTCGCGGGCATGCGAGAGATAGGTTTTGAGACATTGCTCACCGACCGCTGGCTCTCGCCGATTATTGTGACCTTTTTCAGCCCGGCCGATCCTGCCTTCTCGTTCGATAAATTCTATCAGCTGATGAAGGAAAGCGGGTTCATCATCTATCCGGGGAAACTGACTGTCGTTGACAGCTTCCGGATAGGATGCATCGGGCAGATGGACGAAAATGTTATGGACAGGGTCGTCAAGGCAGCAAGCGCTGCATTGACTGAAATGGGCGTACAAAATGCCTATCCACCGCAATCGGCCTTGTCGGAACGCAAGAAACTGGCAGCCTGAATCAATTACCTCTCATGGCTTCAAAACTTTGAAAAAACCGGAAAATTCCATGAATAAAATGTCCCCAATCACGCCTGGTATCACCGTCAATGATCGCGATTACGCCGTGCCCGGTGAATGCGCAATATCGATTTGCCTTGATGGTTGCGAACCAGCCTATCTTGATGAGGCGATAGAAGCGGGTTTAATGCCCAATCTTGAGCGCATAAAGCAAAATGGGACGGTACGCTTGGCGCATAGTGTCATTCCAAGCTTTACCAACCCAAATAATCTATCGATTGCGACGGGTCGCCCTCCATCGGTTCACGGCATTTGTGGCAACTTTCTTTATGATCGGGAAACCGGCACGGAAGTGATGATGAATGATGTCAAATTCCTCCGTGCGCCAACAATCTTCAGCGCGTTTTACAATGCAGGCAAGAAAGTCGCTGTCGTTACAGCAAAGGACAAACTTCGCGCATTGCTGGGTGCCGGGCTGGCATTTGACGATGGCCGTGCATTCTGCTTCTCCGCAGAAAAATCCGACACAACCACAGTTGCCGACAATGGAATAGACAACGCCTCCGCCTGGCTCGATACGCCGGTCCCGGACGTCTACTCAGCGGGCCTTTCCGAGTTCGTCTTCATTGCCGGGGTAAAACTGCTCAAAGAGCACAGGCCGGATATCATGTATCTGACCACGACGGATTACATCCAGCATAAGTATGCTCCGGGCGTAGCCGAGGCCAATTCGTTTTATGCCATGTTCGACAAATATCTTGGCGAACTTGATGCGCTTGGCGCGGCAATTGTGATAACCGGCGATCATGGCATGAAGTCAAAACACGGAGCTGATGGATCACCTTCGGTGATTTATCTGCAGGATCTTTTCGACACCTGGCTCGGAGAAGGCCGCGCCCGGGTGATACTGCCAATCACAGACCCCTATGTTGTTCACCACGGTGCCTTGGGAGCATTCGCAACCGCCTATCTTCCGGATGATGCAAATGAAGTTGAAATCATTGAAAAATTGAATGCCATTGATGACATTCTGTTGGTTCTCAACAAGCGTGATGCCTGCGCCCGATTTGAGCTCCCTGAAGACCGGATGGGTGATCTGGTCATAATCTCCGGGGAAAATATGACACTTGGCACCAGCGAGAGCCGGCATGATCTTGCAGCACTTGATGAGCCCCTGCGGTCACATGGCGGTCTGACCGAGCAGGAAATACCCTTCATCGTGAACCGGTTAATGCCCGAATTGCCCGATGCACCTGAATTGCGGAATTTTGATGCCTTCTATTATGCTACCCGTGCGGCTGCATTGCAGTCTGCTTCCTGAAGGGGGTCGAGGATTATGAGCGGAAAACAAAGAACAATACGACACGATGCCATGCGAATTGGTGGCGAAAAAATCACGACCAAGAATGTGGTTGAAGTCCGATATCCATATACCGACGAGGTGATCGGGACTGTACCAGCAGGAAATGCTGAGCACGCAGCTCGCGCATTCGAGATAGTCGCAAATTACAGACCAAAACTCACCCGGTATGAACGCCAGCAGATCTTGTTCAGGGCTGCTGAACTCATAAGGGAAAGACGTGAGGAGCTTGCTCACTGGCTTACACTGGAGCTTGGCATTTGCAAGCAGCACTCACTTTATGAGACCGGAAGATCCTATGATGTTTTCACATTGGCGGGTCAATTGGCCATTCTCGATGACGGCCAGATATTCTCCTGTGATCTTACCCCCCACGGCAAAGACCGGAAGATCTATACGAAGCGCGAACCGGTCAATGCGATTTCGGCGATTACGCCATTCAACCATCCGCTCAACATGGTTGCACACAAGATTGCACCCGCGATTGCCACCAATAATTGTGTTGTCTGCAAGCCGACCGAATTGACTCCGCTTACTGCACTATCATTGGCCGACATTCTTTATGATGCAGGCCTGCCGCATGAAATGTTCCAGGTAGTAACCGGCATGCCTGGCGACATCGGCGAGGAAATGATCACCAATGATCATATCGATATCATTACCTTCACCGGTGGTGTTCCTGTCGGGAAAATGATTGCGGAGAAATCGGGCTACAAGCGCACGGCATTGGAGCTTGGTGGTAATGACCCGCTCATTATTCTGAACGATCTGAACGACGCTGATCTTGAAAAGGCTGCAACGATTGCGGTTGCAGGCGCAACGGGTAATTCGGGGCAACGTTGCACGGCTGTAAAAAGGATTCTCGCGCAGGAATCCATTGCCGACCGGCTGGTGCCCATGATCGAGGCGAAGGCCCGCGCCATCAAGTTCGGCGACCCCATGGACCCCGAAACCCAATTGGGTTGTGTCATACACTCGCAAGCGGCAGAAACATTTGAGCGCCGCGTTTACGATGCCGAAAAGCAAGGCGCCAAAGTACTCTATGATCCCGGACGCGAGGGAGCACTGTTGCCACCGATTACCATTGATTATGTTCCGCATAAATCGGAACTGGTCATGGAAGAAACCTTTGGTCCAATTGTCCCGATTGTGCGCGTTCCTGATGATGATGAAAAGGTGATGGAAATCTCCAATTCCACTGATTTCGGACTCTCATCCGGTGTCTGTACCAATGATCTGAACCGGGCAATCGGTTTCATCAACGGCCTTGATGTCGGGACGGTCAATATCTGGGAACAGCCGGGCTATCGGATCGAAATGTCGCCCTTTGGAGGGATCAAGGATTCCGGCAATTCCGTGAAGGAAGGTGTGCTTGAGGCAATGAAGTTCTTTACGAATGTGAAGACCTATTCCCTGCCCTGGCCAAACCAATAGGCTCCTGCATGTGCACTAATTCCGGATTGGAATCGGTAGATTGAAAAATATCGAGATACAGCACACGGAAGGTGAATCCAACACGTCGAAGGCAAGAGCCGAATGGATTGCGAGTAATGCCGGTGGTCGCTCCGGGAACCTGTTGAAGCGCGATGCGGATGCCTTTCTCCATCAAAGCCTGTCCAGCCCCTGTGTAAGCACCATTGCAAAGGCAGAGGGTATCTGGATCGAGGATCTGGACGGCAAACGCTATATGGATTTCCACGGAAATAGCGTTCACCATATCGGCTACAGCCACCCCAAACTGGTCGAAGCCATAAAGCGGCAGATTGATGATCTGAGTTTCTCGCCTCGCCGTTTCACCAACGAGGTTTCGGTCGAGCTTGCCGAGCGCCTGGGAGAGATTGCACCGGGAGAACTAAACCGCGTCCTGTTTACGACCGGCGGCTCTGACGCAGTAGAAGTTGCAATCAAGATTGCCCGCGCAGCAACGGGCCGCTTCAAGACGCTTTCCTTCTGGGATGCATTCCATGGAGCCGGTTTTGGTGCATCAGCCGTTGGGGGCGAAGCCACATTCCGGTCCCATATTGCCGGTCCGCTGATTCCAGGCGCTGAACATGTCGCGCCCTTTGCCTGTTATCGCTGCCCCTACAATCATTCCGGACCTGATGTCTGCGGACTGGCCTGTGCAAACATGGTCGACTATGTGCTGGCTCGGGAAGGCGACATAGCGGCGGTTATTGCCGAACCCATGCGGGCGGTTCCGCAGGTTCCTCCACCTGGCTACTGGAAGCAGGTCCGTGAAGCTTGCGATCGTCACAATGCGCTTCTGATCTTCGATGAAATTCCCACCGGGCTGGGAAAAACCGGAAAATTCTTTTCATTTGAACATGATGATGTGGTGCCCGACATTGTTGTCCTGGGCAAGGCGTTAGGCGGCGGCATCTTGCCAATTGCTTTTGCCATCGCCCGCGATGATCTCAATGTCTGTGGCGAATTTGCCATTGGGCATTACACGCATGAAAAAAATCCGGTCACGGCCCGCGCTGCACTTACCACGCTTTCCATCATAGACGAGGAAGGACTGATTGAGCGATCAGCCGAACTTGGCGAATATGCCCGGTACAGGTTGAATGACTTTGCCTCCAAATCTCCCATAACGGGCGACGTTCGGGGACGTGGCCTGATGTTTGGTATTGAGATTGTTGAGAACAAGCAAACCCGCGCGCCCTCCTCAGATATGGCTGAGCAGATTTATTATCGGTGCCTGGATGCCGGGCTGAGTTTCAAGATATCGCAAGGCTGCGTCATTACGCTCTCGCCGCCTCTGACAATTTCGAGGAAGGAGCTTGAGGAAGCATTGTCGATCGTTGAATCGGCAATCACCGAGGTTCAACCGTCATGATCCCATACACTCAAGATAGCTGAATGGAGCCGCCAACCACTTTCGCCATCATGCTGGTTTTGTCAGCGGCTTTCTTGCACGCATTCTGGAATGCCATTGTAAAGGGTTCATCAGACCGGATTTTGACCATGGGTCTGATCAATCTGGGTCATTTTCTTCCCGCCCTGGTGGTCGTATACTTGTATCTACCGCCAGCTCCGGAAGCCTGGCCGTTCCTTTTGGCTTCAACCATTATTCATTTCATGTATTACGGTTGCCTGCTGTGGTCCTATCGCTTCGGAGACTTGAGTCAGGTCTATCCCATTGCGCGTGGCAGTGCACCGGTTTTGGTCGCGCTTGGCGCACAGGTTTTTGCCGGAGAAGTACTTCCTCCAGTAGCTTGGATGGGAATATTTCTCGTCTCTTTCGGGATCAGTACGCTGTTTCTCGAACAGATAAACAAGAAAATGCGCCCGACCACGCTCATCGCGGCAGTTCTGACGGGGGTAACCATTGCTTCCTACTCAATTGTGGACGGTATGGGTGTCAGAGTGTCCCAGAGCCCTTTGGGATATATTGGCTGGTTGTTTCTGCTGGAAAGCATTGCCGGATTTGGCTTTTTCTTCTACAGGCGCAAGATACTTTCGACGGTAAGTTTGAAGCGCTATTTGATCGGGCTTGCAGCCGGAATGATATCGGGCCTTGCCTACGGACTTGCGATCTATGCGAAGAGTCTGACAACGCTCGGTACTGTCTCTGCCATTCGGGAATCCAGTGTAATCATTGCGGCATTTATCGGTGTTGTCTGGTTTGGCGAACGCCCGTGGCAATTACGATTGATTGCAGCAACAATCGTCGCTGCTGGAGTTGCACTTCTTGCGACCGCGCCATGACGTAAACAAGCTGACTGAATCAAACCGAACCGAGCATATTAGGGCCAGGAGGCCTAACTAAATCTGCTGAGTTGAATCACCATGAATCTACTAGTGCAATTTTTCCCGCAATCTCCATCTTGAAAGGTTTCGCATGGTTTCCCTGAGTGTTGATCCTTCCGGACAGTTCCTGACCCTTTCGACCCCGTCTAAGCCGTTGCAATTTCATGCCATCTGGCTACGGGATAATTCCCCTGATCCCGAAACGCGAGCAGCCGGTAATGGTCAGCGGCTCATTACGCTGCGTGATATCCCCAAGGATACGAAGATCGCCAGCGCAGAGCTGAAGGGCAATTCACTGGATGTAACTTTTACTCCCGAGGACAAATGCATCTCGTTTGATATCGATTGGCTGTGTTCAAATGCCTATGACGCGGCAGAGCCACACAGTCGCGGATGGATCGGAAGCGGCGTTGAATTGTGGGATGCAAAACTGGCGAAGTCCGTACCGGCCGGGGATTTCTCGCAACTGTCCGAAACTGGCCCCGCGCTACGTGACTGGCTGGAACAAATTATGCGATATGGTTTCGGCAAAATTGAAAATGGCCCTGTCGAAGACGGATCGCTGTTTCGGATTATAGACCTCTTCGGATTTGTACGGGAAACCAATTACGGGCGTCACTTCGAAGTTCGCACCGAGGTAAACCCGACGAATCTGGCCTATACCGGTCTGGGATTACAGGCGCATACTGATAATCCCTATCGTGATCCTGTGCCGACGATACAGGTTCTCTATTGCCTCCAGAGTTCTGCTGCAGGCGGAGAAAACATGGTGGTGGATGGTTTTGCTGCCATAGACCGGCTACGGAATGAAAATCAGGAATATTTTGATGTCCTGGCAGACCATTGTGCTTCGTTTGAATATGCAGGCGAGGCTGGCGTCCGCCTCACTTCACGCAAACCGATGATCGAACTTTCCCCAGACGGCGAACTGACCGGAATTCGTTTCAACAATCGTTCCATGGCGGCGGTGACCGATGTTCCGTTCGACAGTATGTCGACCTATTACGAGGCATATAGACGGCTGGGGGAAATCATTGATGACGAAGCCATGGAAGTAACATTCCGCCTAAATCCAGGTGAGGCCTTCCTGGTCGACAA
>JBPCWJ010000365.1:0-6744 GCA_051009635.1 Rhizobiaceae bacterium | reverse complement strand
ACCCTGGACCATCGCGCTGGCAATCGGGATGGTTCTGGCGCTTTCTTCCACTGCCATTGTGTTGCAGACATTAAACGAGAAGGGATTGATGCGGTCTGACGGAGGCCAATCGAGTTTCTCCGTTCTCTTGTTTCAGGATATTGCGGTTATTCCAATGCTGGCATTCATCCCGCTGCTGGCCATGCCGGAACTGATGGATATGGCGCATAGTGGTGCAGAAGCGGTGGGCCATGGTGCTGAAGCCGAGGGGCATGGAGACGGACATGGTGATGGTCATGGCAGTAATTTAAGCCTCGTTGCAGGTTTGAATGGTTGGCAGACCGCCCTTGTGACAGTCAGCGCAATTGGCGCGGTCATTCTCGGCGGTGTCTATCTTACGCGCCCATTGTTCAGATTTATTGCCATGGCGGGGTTACGCGAGTTGTTTGTAGCCGCAGCGTTGTTCTTCGTGATCGGAATTGCGCTTTTGATGACGCTGGTTGGTCTTTCCCCTGCGTTAGGAACTTTCCTTGCTGGCGTCGTTCTTGCCAATAGCGAATACCGGCATGAGCTTGAATCTGATATTGATCCGTTTCGCGGTCTTTTGCTCGGATTGTTCTTCATCACGGTGGGAGCGGGTATCAATTTCGGGCTACTCTTTGATAATATTGGTTCAATACTTGCCCTGACTATTGGGCTGATCGTGTTGAAAGCTGCTGTCCTGTTAGTGCTCGGCACAATCTTCGGTATCAAGGGAGAAGACCGGTGGTTATTTTGTCTGGGGTTGGCGCAAGCTGGTGAATTTGGATTTGTCCTGCTTTCCTTCACGGTCGCAAATCAGGCAATTCCGCAATCGGTTGCGGACCAGCTTTTACTGGTGGTTGCCCTTTCCATGTTGCTTACCCCGGCACTTTTCATCATCTATGAAAGACTGATTTCCCCCAAGTACACCGAAGAGCAAAAACGGGAAGCTGATTCCATCGACGAGGAAGGCGAAATTATCATCGCCGGTCATGGACGATTTGGGGGCGTTATAAATCGAATGCTGCGGGCAGCAGGTTTTTCCACGACTGTTCTAGATTACAGCGCTTCTCATCTGGAGGTCCTACGCTCATTCGGCTTCAAGATATTTTATGGTGATGCAACGCGTCCTGATCTCCTTCATGCAGCGGGAATAGAAAAGGCAAAGCTGCTTGTTGTTGCCATTGACGGCAAGGAAGCCATTAGTGAACTGGTTCACTATGTCCGGAAAAATTATCCGCATGTGCCGATCGTCTCACGGGCAGTGGACAGACATCATGTCTATGACCTCTATGCAGCGGGATGCCGGGAAATCATTCGTGAGACATTTGATTCCAGCGTTCGGGCCGGACGCACTGCCTATGAAGTAATGGGCATGCATCCGTTCGACGCCGAGTTGCTGGCTCGAAAGTTTTTTGAAGACGACCGGTATATTTTACGTGAGGTGGCCGAAGTTCATGATCCTGAGATTCCCAGCCACGAAAATACAGCCTATGTCGAAAAAATGCGTACACTGATGGCTGAGCGCGACGCCCAGATTTATGGCAAGGGGCAGGCGTTTGCATCGCGAACAGATCAGGGATGGCTGCCGCCGTCTACCAAGGATGTGGAGACGGTAAAGACTGAGCATCTGGATGAAAGTTCTTAGGGTTAGAACTCCAGGAAAATCAAAAGGCTTAAAATGAAAATTTCCATTCTGGACGATTATTTTGACACGTTACGAACGCTCCCCTGTTTCAAGAGGCTGGATGGTTTCGATGTAACAGTCTGGAATGATCATGTGCAGGATGCCGATCAGCTTGCCGAAAGGTTGGCGGATACCGAAGCACTGGTTCTGTTTCGTGAAAGAACCAGGATTGAAGCGGAATTGCTCGATCAGCTCCCAAATTTGAACCTTATCAGTCAACGAAGTGTCTATCCGCATATCGATATAGAAGCCTGTACAAGAAACGGCGTGCTGGTCTGCTCCAATATGCATCAGGGAACGCCTTCCTTCGCGGCGGCTGAACTGACATTCGGCTTGATCCTGGCGGCGATGCGGCAAATTCCGCAACAAATGGCTGCGCTGAAGGATGGTAGATGGCAAATCGGGGTAGGGTACTCGGTTCGCGGAAAAACTCTTGGTATCCATTCCTATGGCCGGATCGGCGAGGCTGTCGCGAGATATGGCGCAGCCTTTGGAATGGAAGTGCTGGTTTTTGGCGGTGAAGCTTCTTGCAAGAGGGCGGCAGAGGATGGTTTCCAGGTGACCGAAAACCGCGAACAGTTTTTCTCACAAAGCGATGTGGTATCTCTACACATCAGGCTTCATCCGGCGACCAGGGGAATAATTACCGCCAGTGACCTTGCAATGATGAAGCCCGCTGCATTACTGGTCAATACCAGCCGCGCCGGGCTAATCGAGGAAAGAGCGCTGGTCGCTTCTCTGGAGGCCGGACGTCCCGGCATGGCGGCCGTGGATGTGTATGAAAAAGAGCCTGTCCTTGGCGGAAACCATCCCTTGTTGAATATGCCAAATGTGGTTTGCACTCCTCATTTGGGCTACGTTACCCGGGAGGAATATGACACGCAGTTCAGCGACATATTTGACCAGATTGTTGCCTACGCAAACGGCGACCCCATTCACATGGTCAATCCTGAAGTCTGGGAATTAGGTAGCCAAAATCGTGGAGATTGATTCCAACAAGGCATATCTGATCTGCGTCAGATGCATGGCAGCGTCACGGCAAAACCACTACCACACCATGTTTCGAGGCATTATTTTCCTTTTGTAATCGAAAGGAAAAAATCATGAAAAGAGTGTCTTTCGTAAATCGGATCAGGGCCGCATATGCCCTTTCAAATGCCATGACTGATGGCGTAAAGCCTGACCGTAGTGCCCTTAAAGCAATTGGATTACCTGCAGAATTCGCAGAACGCTTCGTACGCTAAGAATTATGAAAAGTTTCGTTTGGCAGAATGATTGAAATTTTCTTGCCAGTGGTTCCCGGGAAAGTAGCCAGATAGCCACCATGTGACTTGGCAATGTCTTTCGAGATGGACAGCCCCAATCCGCTTCCATTTTGATTCTCGCCACCAGTAAGGAAAGGCTGGCTCAGTTCAAGAAATTCCTCCTGCGAGAAGACCCTTCCATTATCCGCAACGGAAATCTCAATATTGTCATCTTGAACCGACAGGCTGACATCAATTGCGGTATTCTTGTCATTGTGCCTGATAGCGTTTTCAACCAGATTGACTATTGCTTCCTGAAGCAGGATTTCATTTCCCCGATATGGGAGGATTTCAGGCGACAGGTTCAGCGAGATTTCCTGGCCCTTGTCCAGCGCATTGGCTGCCACTGTCTGCGTCGCATTTGAAACCGTTTTGGCAAGATCAAAATCTTCCATGCTTTCCTGTGACAGCGCATGCGCGCTTGCGCCTGCAAGCATCTGATTGATCAATTTCCCGGTCTCATCGCTGGTTTCTGCGATCTGTTCCAAGCCGGATTGCAGGTCTTTTTTGGTGCCTGAAGCCAGGGCGGCTTGTGCCTGAACCTTGATTGCGGCTACCGGATTTCTCAATTGATGCGCTGCGTTTCCAATAAATCGTTCCCGATTTTTCTTGGATCGGGCCACGCGGGCAAAAAGTTCATTCATCGAACTGACAATGCCTGAAAGTTCGATGGGCATTTTCCGCTTGATTGGATTCAGATCATAAGGGGTTCGATTTTCAATCGCGCGCTGCAACTGTATGAGTGGCCGCAGACCTACGGAAACTGCAAACCAGACGATTGCACCTGCCGCCAGAACCAGGGAGACCAGCCGTATCAGGGAGCGAGCGAACAGGCTGAGTGTCAGCTCATCCCTCTTAGTGTTCTGCTGCCAGGTTGTAATTGTTGTCCAACCATTGAGCTCGCGTCCTGCCAGTAATTGTCTCACTGCCACTACCCGGACTGGCGCTCCGGCATATTCACCGTCATAGAAAACCGGCTCTCCATCTGTCAGTTCGACACCATCAGGCGGACGCGGATAGCCTGAATAGCCTGTCACGAATGCGCCTTCCGGCCCTTTGACGTAGTAGAAAAACTCGTCCCCCAGATTGTCAGTCAGCATTTCAAGCGTTGTATCTGCCAACAGGCTTCCGCTTGAGGCTACGATGTTCTCCGACAAAGTCAGCATTGCAGCCAACAATGTCCTGTCATGCAGGTCATTGGAAATGCGCTTCGCGGCATAAAAAGTTTCCAGCGAAACGATCGCCGCAATCGCAGTGAGCGGGACTAGCAGCCAGACGAGCAGCTTTGTCCTGATCGAATTCATGAGACTTCCCGGAGGCAATATCCGAGGCCACGAACTGTCTTTATTTCAGTGCCGGAGCGATCAAGTTTCTTGCGCAGGCGATGAACATAAAGCTCAATCGTACTCTCTTCGACATCTGCACCAACGCCGTATAGATGCTCCATAATTTGAGATTTTGAAATCACATGGCCCTTGCGGTTTATCAGTATCTCGGCAAGTGCGAATTCCCGTCTCGGCAGTTCCACGGTTTCACCTTCCATGGTGATTTGCCGGGCATTGGGATCGAAAACCAGCTTCCCGATTTCGGTTGTTTTGGAGATTTCCTTGCCACCACGGCGCAGCAATGCTCTTGATCTTGCCAGAAGCTCAGCCAGCTCAAACGGCTTGGTCAGATAATCATCTGCTCCCAGATCCAGACCATCCACCTTGTCGTTTATTGTGTCCCGGGCGGTAAGCAGCAAAACCGGTGTCTGATTTTGCGCATTTCTAAGCGAGCGAAGAATCTCCAGCCCCGATTTTCCGGGCAAGTTGATATCAAGTACGATCAGGTCGGTTTTCTCCCCAAGAAGAAACGGTAGCGCATCATCCCCGTCATGGATCTGATCGACCCCGTGCCCCTCGGATTTGAAGGATCTGGCGATGCCGTCCGCGAGGGCCTTGTTGTCTTCAATAATCGCAATTCTCATTAGTTCTTCCAATTGAAAGCTCAGTGAAAGGTTCGACCGCTATCAGCATCATTGTCAATACTGCATTTTTGGGAGGAGATGCATGTGGGGCCCCAAGCCCGCTTGCTTTCCTCCATTGAAGTTCTCGGAGGACAAATATGAGCTTACTCAAGAAAATCACAGGTCTTCTGGCGACCAGCGCGCTTGCATTGAGTGTAGGTACTGCTGCCAAGGCCGGAGACATGGCCGGCGAGACCATCCAGTGGACTATTCCGTTTTCTGAAACTGGCGGTTCAGCAAAATGGGCAAACTTCTTTGCGCCGCTGCTATCTGAAGCATTGCCCGGCGAACCAACCGTGGTCGTGAAATTCATGCCGGGTGCGGGCTCCACAAAGGGTGCTAACTGGTTCCAGAACCAGAAAAACGGTGATGGCACCGTGATATTCGGATCGTCAGGTTCGACACAGTTTCCATATCTGCTCGGTGATCCGAGGGTCCGCTATGAATACAAGGACTGGAAACCGGTTATGGCAACCGGTACCGGTGGCGTTGCATATCTGACCAAGGAAATTGGTGAGAAGTTCGATGGCTCGGCAAACGCCCTGAAAGATATCAAGTTCATCTACGGCGCTCAGGGAGCCACCAGCCTTGATCTTGTGCCCCTTCTGGCGTGGAAAATGCTCGGAATGGATGTTGAGCCCGTCTTCGGCATCAAGGGTCGTGGTGACGGCCGCCTGATGTTTGAACGCGGCGAAGCAAATATCGACTATCAGACATCCTCCGGTTACCTCAAAGGTTCGTTGCCATTGGTTGAATCTGGCACGGCTATGCCGATGATGAGCTGGGGTGCATTGGATGAAAGTGGCAATATTGTCCGCGATCCGACATTCCCGGACATGCCTACTTTCAAGGAAGTTTGCGAGGCGACTGATGGATGTGAAACATCCGGCGAGGCCTGGGAAGCCTGGAAGGCATTTTTCGTAGCCGGATTCCCGTCACAGAAGATCGCATTCCTTCCGGGAACGGCTGATCAGGAGACCATCGACACCTTTGTTGCGGCATTTGAGAAGGTAAAAGCGCGGCCGGACTTTGCTGAAATCGCAAAAGCCCGCGTTGGCAAATATCCAATGTTCGTTGGTGCAGGCGCTATTCAGGCAACCGCAGATGCGACGACAATATCACCCGAAGCCAAGACTTTTGTCGTTAACTGGCTGAAGGATGCTTACGGTGTTGAGCTAAAATAATCAGGGCCAATATTGGTTTCGCCCGGCCAATATCTGGTCGGGCGCAGCCGGATTTTAATGATTTTTATTGATCCAGGGAGGGCGGCGTCTTGGAAGTTTTTGCGGAAGCATTACCTGCGCTGGGAGATGCATTTGCATTGATCCTGCAACCGATTGTTCTGGGCTATCTGGTCCTGGGCGTGGTCATGGGCCTCTGTATAGGTGTCTTTCCGGGTCTTGGCGGTATTGCAGGTCTTTCCCTGCTCCTGCCTTTCATGTTCGGCATGGACCCGATCCTGGGGCTAGCCCTGATGATCGGAATGGTCGCCGTCGTTCCAACCTCTGATACATTTGCTTCGGTTTTAATGGGAATCCCGGGTTCCTCAGCCAGTCAGGCAACAGTTCTTGATGGCTTCCCCATGGCAAAGAATGGTGAAGCTGCACGCGCGTTATCCGCCGCTTTTTCCTCGTCACTTTTCGGCGGCTTGATGGGGGCCGCATTCCTTACAGTATTCATTCTCGTTGCACGTCCGATTGTGCTGTCATTCGGCTTGCCGGAAATGCTGATGATGACGATCCTCG
>JBPCWJ010000364.1:0-8155 GCA_051009635.1 Rhizobiaceae bacterium | reverse complement strand
GCTCGGTCCCGCAATACCTCAAGCTTTATGAAGAGGAAGGTTTGGCTATTCAACGCCCAATCCTTGGTCGAATGGTCGGTTACTTTTCGTCTGAAATCGGAACATTGCATCAAATTGTGCACCTATGGGCCTATCGCGACATGAAGGAACGGACAGAACGACGCAGCAAGTTGGTTAATGATCCGCGCTGGATAGAATATGTAAAAAAAACACGACCACAACAGATTTCACAAGAAAACAAGATTTTGATACCGGCACCGTTCAGCCCGTGGGCCGTCGATGATCCTGCGCTCGATCTCGCAGCAAAATCCTAGGGGATGGACCCGGTTAATCGGAGAATACAATGATTGATCTTTATACCTGGACAACACCAAATGGACGCAAGGTATCAATTCTGTTGGAGGAATTGGGTGTAGATTATGAAGTCCATCCAATCAATATCGGACAAGGGGATCAAAAGACTCCGGAGTATCTGAAGATAGGCCCAAACAACAAGATCCCGGCAATAGTTGACCGTGACAACGGGCTGACGCTGATGGAATCGGGTGCAATTCTTTGGTACCTGGCAGAAAAATACGGAAAATTCCTGCCAACCGACCCTCTCGAAAGGATCAAGGTCATGGAATGGCTCATGTGGCAGATGGGTGGCCTTGGCCCGATGGCAGGACAGGCTCACCATTTCCTGCATTTCAACCCGGACAAGGCCGAATATGCCAATGAACGCTATGCCGCAGAGGCAAAACGGCTCTACGGTGTTCTGGAAAAACAATTAGAGGGTCGCTATTACATTTGCGGCGAGTATTCCATCGCGGACATGGCATGCTGGCCGTGGATTTCCCGGCATGAATGGCAAGGGATAGATCTGGCGGATTATCCAAATGTTCGCGCCTGGTATAAACGGCTATTGGCCAGACCCGCCGTACAAAAGGGTTACCATGTCCCAAAAGTGATGGGTGAAATTCCGGAAGGTTGATGGCGTTCGCGCTCAATTTCCGGTGACGGTGTCGACGGCACCAAAAAGGTCAGCGAGTTGTCTGCTGATCTCGGCGCTGAGCGGGTCGGTCTGGATGGAGGCCAGGTTCTGCTTTAGATGCTCAACGCTCCCGGTTCCGGTAAGCACCACATGAGAACCAGGCTCTTGACGGCAAAATCGGTAAGCCGCTTCAATAACACTTTCGGCGGTCCCGCTGGCGACAATGAAACCCAATGGGTCTTCCTGGTCGACGATATCTCC
Source organism: Rhizobiaceae bacterium (assembly GCA_051009635.1). Taxonomy (GTDB): domain Bacteria; phylum Pseudomonadota; class Alphaproteobacteria; order Rhizobiales; family Rhizobiaceae; genus BOKV01. The sequence continues at coordinate 6,921 of JBPCWJ010000364.1, read as the reverse complement.
ATCAATCTGACCTTCCACAATCAGGCCTGCGACAATTTCACGGAGCGCTTCGGGATTTGCCAGCGCCCGCCTTACTGCAAACATGATGAGGCTGCCAATTTCCTTTTCTGCCAGTATCGGGAATACTGTATTTCGGGCTGAAGGATTGATAATGTTAAAGCCAGTCATGACCACATCCCAGCAATCATCTTCAAGCGCACGCTGTAACATGGCATGCCCAGGATCGCTCACAAATCTCTCCGTTATGCCAATGAAACGGATTTTTCCCTGCTCCTGCATCCTGATTAGAGCCGGTACCAATTCTTCCAGACAAAAGTCATATTGATCCGACATGACACCATGCAAATGCAAAATGTCGAGATAATCTGTTCCCAACCTCTTTAGGTTATCCTCTACAAGCTCAGTGAATGAGGCTGCGGAAATCAAATCTCCACGTTTTCCGGATTTCGCGCTGTATTTTACCTGTTGTTTCGTCGAGATAATGATCTGGTCTCGAATTCCACTGACCGCTTTTCCGACAATTTCTTCGGTGCCGTAGGCAGCAGCAGTATCGATCAGGTTTACGCCTTCATCAATCGCCGCCTTAACCAGATCGACAGATTGCGCTTCACTGTGCCCATAGCTCTGTCCCAACCGGCTGTGTCCACCGCAGCCTAATCCCGCAACACTAGCGGAAAGACCTGTCCTGCCGAGCGTGATCTTTTGCATTGTCGAGGTCCGGTTTTTGATTGAATTTACCGGTACTTGACCGCCGTTATGAATTCCCCGAAGGTTTCACACCAGACAAGGACAGTGGAATATTGCTCGATATCCACGCCTTCGGGGATATCAACCAGAAAACCATCAAATGTCTTTACGTCACCCACATATTGCGAAGCCTGTTTTACTGGTTCGAACTCGTCTTCGTGTTCGATAAAATCCTTGACCAGATAAAGCTTGTAGTCCGGACCGGGTGCCAATTCACCTTCATGCACAATCTGCATGGGCGTGACACTGACTTTGCCTTCACCCCAGTGAAGGAAATCACTTCCCCTTAAATCGCGGCTGAACTCTCCGGTATAAACCGCCTCCTTGGCGGTCTCGCTTAGCAGGCTTGCATCAGGTGTTTCCGGCGCGGTCAGTATCGGTAGAAAATAAACGCCAAGCGCAAATCCAATGACCAACGCAATACCATGGGTAATCGAACTGAAGATAAACCTGCGCATTATGAAACCCTCGAATGAAACAACTAAAAAGGACTGTCTGCACCACTCGGTTTGCCACCAGCAGGCTTCTCGCTTTCAGCCGCAGCAGCGGTTCCGGCAGCTTTAGCAATTTCCTGCTTCTGTTCCTTGGTCAGATCATCATCGTCAAAGTCGGGAATATGAACGCGAACTTCCTTGCGCGCAAATTGAATGCCGTTTTCCTCAAAAGCCTTTTGTACCCTTGCATAGACTTCCTTGCGGATGATCCATTGGGCACCAGGTTTTGTCATGAACTTGCCACGGACAACAATCCCAACATCATCAACATCGGCAACGCCCTGCGATTTGAACGGCTGTATGAAATCCTTCGCGAGCTCCGGATCTTCCATCATCTGCTGTCCGATTTTCTTGAACAGCTTCCGCACCTTTTCAATATCGGTATCAAAAGGCACAGTGAACCGCAATTTCATGATGACATAGTCACGGCTATTATTCGTCAGCTTGGCAATCTCGCCATAGGGAATAATATGAACCGGACCGTTTGGATGCCGCAGCCGCAGGGAACGGATAGAGATTTTCTCAATCGTGCCCATCGTTCCACCCACATCGATGAATTCCCCAATTCTGAAGGCGTCATCCAACAAAAAGAAAACACCTGATACCACATCCTTTACAAGCGTCTGCGCGCCAAATCCGATGGCAATTCCAAAAACACCGGCACCAGCAAGCAATGGCGTGATATTGAGCCCCAACTGGCTTAGCGCCAGAAGTACGGTAATAACGCCAATGGCAATCAGGAAGGAAATTCTCAAAAGCGGCAAAATCGTTGCAAGTCGCGTTCCCGCAGTGTGGGCACCCTCTCCGTCGGCTTTCGCTTCGTCGCCATCAGCAGGTTTATCCTTGGTCAGTTGCCGGGTAAGCCACAGATTGACGACTTCCCAGACCAGATAGCCCAAAACCAGCACCATGATGGTACCAATAAGTTTTGATGCCAATTGGGCACCGACACCAGCTGCTGCAATATTCTGAAAGTTTATGCCCCAGAGTTTGGCGATGATGTAAAAAAGGATAGCCAGCAGGAGAACCCTGCCAATCCGGGCATAGCTAAGCCGAGTTCGAAGATGAGCGGCTTCCGCAACCTCCCCCTCTCCCTCCATAGGAGGCACCAGATGCTTGATTACTCCGCGCAGCATCGTATCGAGGAACGGCGCCAATACGATAATCGCAATTGTCGTCACACCGACAACAGGCGAGAAATTCTTGCTGCCGCTGCTTAGCGCAATTGAAACCGCAAAATACTGGGTGACCATTGCCGCAATGGAAATCCATGGCCACCATGTAGCCATACGCTCCAAGCCGGTGGTAACATACTCATCCTCCCCCTTGATAATGGATGTAAGACCATTGCGAGCACGCCAGGTGACGTAGATAAGAGCGATATAAACAATCAAGCCGACCCAGAAGCGAAATGGCGATATTCCTTCAATATCAAACCGCCTCATTATTTCGAACAGGAACACCATAAATCCAATTGTGGCCGCCAACGCAACCAGGCTCCGATAGATAAACTTCGCAGTCCAATCATCTGCGGAGACAAGGCGAAGCGACGGGCGATAAGGTGCCAGCATCAGTCGCAGGAATGTCTCCATCAAGCGAACAATGACAATGGCAAGCAGGATAAACCGGCCTGCAATAAATTCATCCGTTGCATTCTCATAAAGCAAGCCGGCCAGATTCATTGCTACTATTGTGAAAACAGCCAGACCCAATAGTTCCAGAAGAAGGCGCAACCCCAATGCCTTGATCGTTGTGACAAGATCGCCGGTATTCAGCTGCCTGGCTTTCTCACGCCATGTTACCGTGGCGCGCGTAACTGCATATTCCGCAGCGAAGCCAAGAGCGAGGATGACAACAAGAATTCCGATGAAAGCAAGATTTCCACTAACGCCGCGCCCCGAAAATATTGTCCCAATCGCCTCACCAATACCGCTGAACATCTGCGGTGCGGCAGTCAAATTGTTCCAGAAGTAATTTTTATACGAATTCCAGCTTGCCTGAAGCGCTTCAAGAGTACTGGTGTTCTGACCGGCAGCACTTTGAGCATCTTGATCTTGAGACATAAGCTCAAGCAGCCGGGTTAGCGCACTAACTTCCTCTGCGCTCATTTTTGAGGTCAGTTCCTCAATCGTTTGCGCAGTTTCGGAATTTGGCTCGCTGCCGGTGACCTGAGACGCTGCCGGGCTGGCCATAAGAAACAAACTGATCCCCAAGGTTACAAACAGTGAAAGCAAACATCTGGGCATTGAATGGATTCCGGTTTTTATTCGGTGACTAGGTTTCACTAATTCACGATGGTCGGGCACTCAGGAGTTTGTGCACCCCGGTTCCGCGATTTTTCAAGCAAGCAAACATTGAAATAATCGGGATATTTGTTGGTTTTACACGGTTAGCTTCGACTATCATGACTGAACCGGTCTGGGGGGTTGGGGAATCAGGGATGAATACAGCCACAAGCTTTCCGCCGCTGATTTCGTCAATTTTAAGTCCGAACTGCCAGGCATCATCAAACCGAACCAGTACGACCTTGTGATCATTCTTGTCATCCATACCGACCACATCTGCACTCATGCTTTGCAGCAAATCATAACCGGGAATTTTTTTAAGGACGGCGGTCTCCAGTTTGCCCACAAGACTTTTTGCAACCCTTGTTCTTGCAAGCAGACCCGCTGCAAAACAAATCAGAAGAATTAGCGACAATGTCAGCAGAACCGGAACATCCAGCCCTATGAGAGACTCATAAGGTAGGCGTTCAACGATTGGATCCACAAGCTTGCGGGCAATTGGCAGTACTTTGCCCAGAACGATCATCAATGCAGCAAAAGGTACCAGAAACACGATGCCGCCAAGAACTGTGGTTTTAAAGAACCGGGCCATAAGCCTCACCCCGTATCTGGTACGTTTTCAATTGTTCGACGTCCCCGCAATGGGGAATCTTCCGGACTACTCTGCCGCCAATTCCTTTCCGAAATTCTCAACCATTTTGGAGCATTCCGGATTTATGTCAGCAGAATTTTCGCGCAGACAGGTTAGTATCCGGCCTTCACCAAATTTGGTTCCAGCACACTTGCTCTCAATGTCGCTGGCGCAAACCGCTACTGCGCTGCGAACAGTCGTGAACACGAAATCCAGCATGTCGCCCATATCAACGATTGCCATCGCGCAGGGTTCGTTGAGATAATTCTCATGTGCATACAGGCAGGATATTGTTCGGCCATTGCCAGGACTGACTTTTGGGCAAAGCACTTCGATCTCTTCCTCGCAAGCTTCAAGTACACCTTGTGCATGGCTGGATTGTACCGATAAAAAAGTCCCTGCAAGCAACAAGACGGCAAACAGCGATATTCCTTCAATAAGGCTTTTCATTCTCGATCTCCAAAACAAACTTATGGATTGACAACGATGTAGACGGTCGCGCCATTCTGAACACTCGGCGCGTAATAAACTCCGCCGCAATTGTAATAGGCACGATAGGGGGCACAGCCTGCGATCGAGTTGCGGTAATTGACTCTGCGAACGGTTCGCCGTGTGGTACGTCTGGAAACGCCGGCAACACTGCCGGGTGTCAATGGGCGGCCAATCTTCGCAAACGCCTTGGAACCGGATTGCCACAAACCGCCAAGCGGCAGCGGTACAACGGGCTCAAATGTAAAGGCAACCGCTATCGCAGCAGCGAAGATCCATTTGGACATTTGGGGCATGTCACTCTCCTGTAATTGGTACTTTTCAAGATCAATCTGGGTACAAGCCAATAATGTTGTGGCCAATATTGATTCAGTTCCTGCAACATTACCAGTGCCCAATATTGATTAGGCATACCTTTGCATCCATCAAACTGTTCGGCAAGCTGCAAGATCGCTATTCCTGATGTCCTGTTATCGCCATTACCGAAGCCAAAGAAGAACACCTGCCTAGAACATGCCTGAATTCTTCCCAAGCTCATACGGTCAAAATGGAACTTGAATCTCCAGTTTAACTTCAAATGACTCAATTTCTTTTCATTGAAATGCAAGTCGTTGATTGGATTCAGGAATATGCAGCTCACTTCATAAAAATCGTTACATCCTCGCGCTGATTGGAATCCGGGCGCAAATCTCATTTTGTACAGATAATAATCCTTGAAAACCACGATTTGTCTTGAAGTGACATCTCAAGATACCGGTCGATCTTACAAAAATCCAGACCGTCGAAGTAAATAAAAAGCCCGCCATTGTGGCGGGCTTCTTCACTGCTGTTTGAAACGCATTAATTTCAACAAACGCGCAGGATTACTCGGGAATAAGCACTGTGTCGATGACGTGGATCGTACCGTTATCCGCTGCAATGTCGGCAGAAACAACATTTGCGCTGTCCACTGTGACACCACCACCACTCTTGGTAACAGAGAGCATATCGACAGTGTTCAAGGTTTTCACGTGAATAGTACGTCCAGGCAACATGTTGGATGTCAGTTTACGACCTACAACGTGATAGGTAAGGATAGCCGCAAGCTTGTCCTTGTTCTCCGGCTTCAACAAATCTTCGACAGTACCTGCCGGCAGTTTCGCGAAAGCTTCGTCGGTCGGCGCAAAAACAGTAAGGTTTTCACCAGTCGCCAAGGCATCCGCCAGACCCGCTGCACTTGCCGCAGCAATCAATGTCTTGAAGGAACCAGCCGCTTGCGCCGTTTCAACAATGTTCGCGGAATTTGCTGCAGTCGAAGTAATGGCTATAATGGCCGCTGCCGCTACGCCGATAGTAAGTTTTCTCATTTGATCGCCCTCCATTTAGCATCAGATAGTGTGACAATGGTCAGCCCGGTTTGTCCGTAACCTCTGTTTGTCCCGAATGCTTACGCGCGGAATCACAAACTGGTTCACAAGGAAATCAAATCAGCCTCAAAAAGTGGCTACTGCCGCCGTAAAATCAGACTGCAAACAATTTCTTAGGTCCGGTATCGGGAATACAGAAGTAGGGTAATAAATTTGAGCGAGGCAATTCCCCATGTTGCAAAAACTTGAGCATGTAAATGTCAGAACATCCAACCTGACGGAGATGGCCAATTGGTATGAAGAAATCCTTGAAATGGAAAATGGCGAACGGCCGGATTTTGGTTTTTCTGGTGCCTGGTTATATGTCGGCGACACACCCGCAGTTCATTTGGTAGAGGTTGATGATGAACCCCAATCGATTGAACCCAAAATTGAACATTTTGCCTTTGCTGCTGCCGGATTAAAGGATTTTCTCACAAGGCTTGATGATCGCGGCATTTCTTATTCACTGGCTACGGTCCGCAATCTGCCGATTGTCCAGGTCAATGTTAACGATCCTGACGGAAATCATATTCATATAGATTTTCCGCTGGACGAAGCAGAGGGGCTGGTCTGAAGACAGCATTCAAATTCTCTGGAAACAAACTGGATTGAAATCATGACCAAACCAATTGCCCTGATCGTCGGTGTGGGAGATGGACTGTCAGCGTCCCTCACCCGTCTTTTTCTTTCAGAGGGTTATAAGCTGGTGTTGGCTGCCAGGAACATCAATAAAATCAAGGAACTGGCCAATACCACTGATTCATCCACGGTACAATGCGACGCCTCCAGCGAAGACGACGTTAAAAAGCTGTTTTCCGGGATTGAAGGTACGCTTCGTGTTGTCGTCTATAATCCGTCTGCCCGCCTGCGCGGGTCGATAGTTGAAC
>JBPCWJ010000363.1:0-9584 GCA_051009635.1 Rhizobiaceae bacterium | reverse complement strand
CAGGTCATCCAGAACAAACAGGATAGCACCGGGCGTGTCAGCAGTTGCCAGAATTTTGACTGCCAATTCCAGTGCATCTCCCGCATTGTCTCCGGCCTCCGGCATGACTTTGGGCGACAGACTTTCCAACAATGGTCGTAGAATGTTGGGGTCTTCGGTCAGGGGTGAAACCCGGTGTGCAGTTCCCGCATATGCCACGAGGGCCGTCCGGGCACCTGCGCGAACCTCAACGAGATCAAGGATCTTGAACCGGGCCCGATCCAGCCTCGTTGGCGCAATGTCCGAAGTTTCCATGGATTCGGTCACCTTCAAAACCACAACAAGCGGTGCAGTCTCGGCAACAAGCGGGTTGGGCGTACGACTCCAGGTCGGTCCGGCGACCGCCAGCGCCAGACAAATACCGCTTATAGCCACTCCATCAATCGGGTAAATCTTTCGAGTTGCTGAATTGCCAATGCTTAGAGCCTTGGCAAGATGTGGCGCAATACCCTCCTGCGGTTCATTCTTGAATTTCTTCCGGGGACGAATTTTGTACCAGAAATACAGCAGGACCGGGATTGCCAGAAGCCAGGCTGGCCTGAGAAAGTGGAAATGCTGCAGATACTCCATGATCATGCTGCCGCCCTCCCTGTTCGGAAGTGCATAAAGGTCATGGCTGCAACGAGTATAAGCAAGGCTAATGCCAAGGGTATGTGAACTAGGCTCTGGCGCGGACGGAAACTCGTTGTCTCGGTAATTCTCGGATTAAGTTCATCGATCCGCTCATATACATTTTGAAGTGCGGTCTCATCTCCGGCAAAAAAGAACTCACCATTTGTCCGTTTGGAGATGTCCTCCAATGCTGCGAGATCCACCCGGTTTTCTCCTGTGGAATTTGGATCACCAACACCGATTGTCTGAATTGATACGCCGCGCTCGACAGCCAGCGCTGCAGCATTGACTGGTGTCATCCGGCTGCTTGTATCAGCGCCATCACTCAACAAAATGAGTAGCCTTTGATCAACTTCGCTTGCCTCAAATGTACGAATTGCCAGGCCAATCGCATCTCCCAAGGCTGTATTCGGTCCTGCCATTCCTACTTCAATCTGATCAAGGAAACCCTGCAATCCTGCAAGGTCTTCGGTAAATGGTGCCTGTACGAAAGCTCGGGTGCCAAAAATGATCAGCGCCATTCTGTCGCCCTGCCGCTCGGAGATGAACTGGGACATGACGCTTTTCACCGCCTCAAGACGTTGAACCAGCGTTCCATCAGTCGCCTTGAAATCTTTCTGATCCATTGAGCCGGAGATATCGAGCGCAAGGATGATATCGCGCGCCGCAGTCTCAATTACGATTGGTTCCCCTAGACGTTCAGGACGCGCGAGCGCCAAAACCACCAATATCCAGATCAATATTGCGGCAATCATCTGGATACGGTTTCGGCTCAATACTGTGGCACCAGCCCTCGCTTCCACACCCGCTGCTTCGGTAATTCTGCGAAAAAACGGTACACGAATTGCCGATACCTGTTCCCTGTGGACGGGCGCAAATCTCCAGATCAGCCAGGGAACCGGCAGCAACAACAAAGCGAGTGGCAAGCCAAGGGTCAGCATCATCCGGTTTCCACTGTACTTTTATGGGAACGGGTCCAGTCCCGGGCAATTTTGGTTAATTCAGGTTCTTCGTTGTCGGCTCTATAGGGCGCCTGAAGTAATGCGTCTGCGGGCTTTCCGGTAAATCCGTTTCCGGAATAGGAGTTGTTGAGAAATATCAACCATTCCTCTCCATGAAGTCCGGCAACAGCCTCTCTGGGAAAACCGGCCAGTGCAGTTCTGCGCAGGATGGCAGCTACCTCGGCAGCATCATCACCAGAAGCCGCTAATTCACGTAGCGCCTCCCTGCGATAGGCATTTGCCTGGCGATGCTGTACGAATTTCCGGACAGCAAGGAAAAACAAGACCAGGATCAAGACACCCAGCCATATCCAACCGGCAGTTTGAGGCACCATGGAAATGGGTGCCGGTTCCGGCACAGGTTCCAGAAGATCCAGCAATTCGACCAGATTGAGGCTTTCCATGTCAGGGTTCAATGTCTTGCTCCCAAATGACCCAGAAGTCGCAAAATCTGGATCAATGCTGGTTCGGTCGTAGTCAGAGGAAAGACCGGGAAACCATATTTGGCCGACCATTTAAAAATGTCTGCCAACCTGCCGGAGCTGACTTCTTCCAACCGCCGCTTGACATTGGTATCGGCAAGATCGAGTTCGGCTTGAAGCACGCCATCTGAAACAGTCAGCTTTAGATCACTCGGAAGTTGTTCTGAAAATGGATCGGCCACATTGAAGAAGATCAAATCATTCGATGCTGACAGTGATCGTACTAGTCGTTCCGTATCGGAATCTATCGTGTCAAAATCCGAAAAAACCAGCACCAGCCCATTGGTTTTTGCTATCCGAAGTGCAGATTTCAACACAGTATTTATGGAAATTTCCGTTTCCTGCTCGCGCTCTGCATTGAGCAAGCTGTTGGCATCGGCAATTGAAGTGAGCAGCTTGCGTAAAGCGGTTCGTGATCTGACCGGACGGTGTTCGGCAATCCTGTCATCACCGAACACAATTCCACCAATTCGATCTCCCTGATCCAGTATGCGGTGAGCAGCAATGGCAGCTGCCTCAGCTGCAATGACAGATTTCATATAGACCTGACTGCCAAAGAACATTGATGTTCGCTGGTCCACCAACAGTAGTGCAGGACGGTCCCGTTCCTCGGTATAGACCCTGACATGCGGTTTTCCGGTCCGTGCTGTCACTTTCCAGTCAATGGTACGAACGTCATCTCCATTGATGTAATCCCGCAATTCCTCAAAGTTCAGTCCTCTGCCGCGCAAGCGTGATGCATGGCGCCCGTTCAAAACTGAATTTGCAGGTTGTCTGCTGGGGAGGAGAGACACTTTCCGGGCTTCATTGCCAAGGCTACGCAGACGCTTGGCGTCCGTATGGACCCTTAGATCTTCCGACGTGCTTTCCATGTGAATGGTGGTCATGTTGGAGCATCCAGATAGTGTACATTAGGGCAGGGCAACCAGACGAACGATTTCGTCAGTCACATCATCTGCCGACTTACCGTCACCCTGTGCTTCGAAGGACAGCGATATGCGATGTCTGAAAACATCATGGACAATTGTCCTTACATCCTGGGGATCAACATAGTCCCGTCCGGAGAGCCAGGCATGGGTTCGACCGCATTTGTCGAGGGCCAGTGATGCACGAGGGCTGGCACCAATCTCGATCCAGCGGCGAAGATCATCGCTTAGCGCTTCAGGAGTTCGGGTTGCATAAACAAGATCAGCCATGTAGCGCTCCATGGCTTCCGAGACATGGATCTGTCCAATCTCCGAGCGGGCGGAAAACACTGCATCCTGGCTGATCGGCTTTGGTGGTTTTGATTTCTTGGTCTTCGACTGGCTTTCCTGCTCCTCTCTGCGGACAAGACGTATGACTTCAACCTCGTCTTCGACCGGTGGATAGGTGATGTTGACATGCATCAGGAACCGGTCGGTCTGCGCTTCGGGAAGCGGGTAGGTGCCTTCCTGCTCAATCGGGTTCTGGGTTGCCATTACTATGAAAAGCGGTTCCATCACATGAGTTGTACCTGCCACGGTTACCTGGCGTTCCTCCATTGCTTCGAGCAATGCGGCCTGCACCTTGGCCGGAGCGCGGTTGATCTCGTCAGCAAGCACGATATTGGCAAAGATGGGGCCGGGTTCGAACCTGAATTCGCCTTTACCGGCAGCCTGCTGGTAGATTTCGGTTCCGGTCACATCAGATGGTAGAAGGTCGGGCGTAAACTGAATCCGGCTGAATTTGGCATCCAGATTTTTTGCCATGGCCTTGATGGCCCGCGTCTTTGCCAGTCCCGGTAAACCTTCCACCAGCAAATTGCCATTTGCCAATAATCCAATGATCAAACGGTCAATCACATCGCGCTGTCCGATGATTGACTGGCCCATCCGCTCCCTGAGGTCTGATATCTGGTCCAGAACCGCACTCATAAGCTCAACTCCTACTTGGGTTAGGTTCCGAATATCGAACCATGGCTGCAGATATACGGATAATACTTTCCGGTTTCTGCTTAATTGGCAATAGAAGAAGAATTTTACATGAGTAACAAATTGTGGACTGCACTTGCGTATTTGTTCTTAGACTTGTTTGATCGAAATATCTCTTTCTACAAACGGCCTGAATGGGCACAGCACATAGGCAATGGATGATGGCGATTGCAAACAAGGACAAAATCCGGGAATTGCTGAAAAGTATCGAAACCGGTGATCCTGAACCTGTCTCAGTTGTGAATGAGGCAAAATACATCCAGCACAATCCGCAAACTCATGAGGGAAGCGAAGGCTTGGCGACCTTGTTCAAAAGGCTGTCAAAAACAGGGCCGCGGGTAAACATGGTCAGGGCGTTTGAAGATGGTGAATTTGTCTTCGCTCACATGGAATATGATTTCGCCAGCAGGAAAATTGCCTTTGAAGTCTTCCGTTTTGAAGATGGGCAAGCCGTCGAGCATTGGGACAATATTCAGGAGAGGCAGGATCCGAACCAGTCCGGTCACTCGATGGTGGATGGTACTTTGGAGAGTGCTGACCACGATCTCACCGAACAAAACCGGGCACTTATCAAGAAGTTCGTCGAAACTATCCTGATTGAGGGCCAGATTGACCGTCTGGAGCAATTCGTGGATGCAGATAACTATACCGAACACAATCACCGCATGGGTGATGAACTGGAAAATCTTCGATCAGCCCTGTTAAAGGAGACTGATGGAAACCGGAATATAGATTACCGGCATGTACACCGGGTCCTGGCAGAAGGAAGCTTTGTACTTTGTGTCAGCGAAGGATATTTGGGGGGCATCCATTCGGCATTTTACGATCTGTTTCGTATAGCGAATGGCAGAATCGTTGAACATTGGGATAATGTCGAAAAAGTAGCTCCCAAAAGCGAATGGAAAAACGAAAACGGTAAGTTTTGATATTTATGGATTTCTGCTGCTGTTTGAATTTACAATATCCAAATGGCGTGAGAGCTTGCTGATGGCATCCCATACGGAACTGAGCGTTTCACTTCCCAACGCTGCCTCGATATCCGATTGACGCTTTTCAAAGATAGGATTGAGCTTGAGCATCAGCTCTCTGCCTTTGTCTGACAGCACCACAATCTTCTTGAGTTTGCTTCGACTGTCACCCTTGAACTCAACCAATCCCAGCTCTGCCAATTGAACCACAGAACGGCTGATTTGAGCACGATCGAACATCATGTGCCGGCTTACATCAGAAACCGAAAGCGCGTCGAACGTCTCAATGATTTTGAGAATACGAAAGCCAGTCAACTTCAGAGGTGTTTCAGCCAGAAGGTCGCTGGCTTGCTGTTCCAGCATCTTGTTCACGATGGAAAATCGGAATGCCAGATTCTTTTCCAGCTTGCGGTACTTTTCCAGTTCGCGTTCCAACAGTTCTGCCGTTTGCTGCATTTGGAGGTCCTCTCGATCCGGAACAGCAGTGAATAATATTGTTGTGAGATATAGTATATTGTTGTTTTTGCAACAATAATTAAGTTCCGGTACTTGAGCAATAATTCAGCAAATTGAGAGTTGCGACAGAATGGGTAGCGAAATGCCGCTCGGAAAATATATCTGTCATAAACCGGATATTATTCTGGTGGCAGAATCACCTTGAACGATTCAGGTCCCGGCACGATGAAACTGATCCATATTTCTGACATCCATATCAATGATACTGCAATTCTTGGCCACGATCCGGTTGATAACTTCAAACAGTGTATGTCGCACATTAATAGCCATCATCCCGATGCCGATATGGTGGTGATAACCGGTGACTTGACCCATCATGGTCACAGCACAAGTTACACGCTCCTCAAGGAACTCTTGCTGAAATGGCAAGGTGATCCGGTTTTGATGATCGGCAATCATGATAATCGCGACAGATTTCTGGAATTCTTCCCGCATCAGACAATTGATGACCATGGTTTTGTTCAGCAGGTAACAGAACGGCCGGAGGGCTGGTTCCAGTTTCTTGATACCGTGCGGACTGGGGTACATTCGGGTGAGTACTGCGACAAACGCCGGGAATGGCTTGAGACGCAGCTAAAACAAGCCGAAACCCTGAACGTTCCGGTCTATTTGTTCATGCACCACAATCCGGTTGATGTGGGGATCAGGAATGCTGACCGGATCGGGCTTTTGGATGGCGATGATTTTCGCCAAATTCTGATGCGCTACAACAAGGTGATCCGGCATATCTTCTTCGGACACTGCCACTATGTTCTTTCAGGCAGCGTCTGCGGAATTCCCATGTCGGCGCCACGCTCGACCAATCATCCATGTTTGCCGGACTTTTCAGGTTCCGAGGCCTTGGGCATGGTACCCAGCCCAGCCACCTACAATGTCTGTTTAATTGACGATCATTCGGTAGTGGTACATTCCATTGACTTCCAACTGGAAGACCAAGCAATCTGGTACGAAACATCGGCAATGGCTGGGTAGAGGAAATAATCGAGGCCTCGTAAATCACTAAATTTACCAGAAGCTAGACCTGCACCTCCAGCCGTTCCAACTCATCGGCATATTCGCAGATCGCTTGCTTACCGTTCGGACTAAGCTCGTAAATCCCTGTTGAAACCCGATCAAACCAGCCATAGTGATTGGCGGCCATGATTTGCCGGGCATTCTCCACGCCGCAGCCTTTCGCTACATGAGCTGCCTTTGTTGGCCCGTCATTGTGGAGTAATGCTGCGCATCGCAAGGCGCGTTGCCTGTAGGCTGTCATTATTTTTGTGCGAATGGCGCCACCGGAATTTGGATCACCAACGCGGGTTGCGAATTCCCAGAGAAGACGGTTTTTCTTCTGTTTCGATTGACGTGGCGCATAAGGGCCTGGATCAAGCTGAACTTCGGCTCGGCCTTCTTTCAGGCGCACTGTTATGAGGCCGACCCCAAGCCTGCGGCATAGAGTTCGGTTGTTTTTCAGTGCCTTGAGAAACGTTCTGCCTGAACCATGCGGTACGCAAACATAGACCGTATCGCTTACGCGCAAGCGATCAATGGCCTGGTGAAATAGCGAAAGCGAAAATCCGGTCTTCAACTCGACAATAACGGGGTCTTCATCCCCACGGCAAGCTACGATATCGGCAGCGCCGACTTCACCCTTTACCTGATAGCCCTGACTTTCGAGCAGCGCCTTTACCGGCTCGTAAAGATCAGTTTCCCGCATGGATTTGGCAGCCATGAATCTTGTTTATCTGATTCATGCAAATCAGACTCAAAAATTTTGTCGATTGAACTGATACCGGGCAGATTAGAGGCGGATCCACGCAGTATTCTGCTGATCAGACCGGACACAAGCCTCGATAAATGCGAGGCCTGCGACCCCATCCTCGGTTGATGGCGCAAGGACAGCTGAATCTACTTGAATGCCGGATTGGGTAGCACGGATTATGGTCGCAGCCTCCTTGTAGATAGTCGCAAACCCTTCAAGATATCCTTCGGGGTGGCCGGGAGGAATGCGGGTTACCCGCATCGCTGCTTCTCCTGCAGCGGGGCTACCTCTTGTTATTATGCGGCTGACATCTCCTTGTGGCATATACAGCAATAGGTTTGGATTTTCCTGTTCCCATTCCAACGCTCCAATTTCCCCATAGATGCGCAATTTCAGGGCATTTTCCTTTCCGACAGCCACCTGGCTGGTCCAGATCATGCCTTTGGCACCGCCATGATATCGGAGAAGAATATGGGCATTATCGTCCAGGCTTCTTCCGGGAACAAATGTCGTCAGATCGGCAGCAAGACTTTCTGCTTCCAATCCTGTTACGAACCCGGCGAGGTGATAGGCGTGCGTGCCAATGTCGCCGATGGAGCCGCCAGCGCCAGCCCGGACCGGATCGGTACGCCACTCGGCCTGTTTTGCGCCGTCCTCTTCCAGGCGTTCGGACAGCCAGCCCTGTGCATATTCTGCCTGCACCACCCTGATTTTACCGATCTTGCCATCGGTAACCATCTCACGGGCCTGCCGCACCATTGGATAACCGGAATAATTATGGGTCAGAATGAAAGCTGCGCCGGAACGCTTGGCCATGTCATTCAGGCGCAGGGCTTCGGAGAGTGTATTTGTAATTGGCTTGTCACAGATCACGCTGATCCTTTTCGCAAGGAAGGCTTCAGCTGCGCGAAAATGCATGTGGTTCGGCGTCACGATGGCCACTGCTTCTATCCCGTCAGGACGATCAGCCTCCTTACGGGCCATTGTGTCAAAGTCCGGATAAATCCGGTCTGGCGGCAGTCCCAGATCCTGACCTGAAGCAAGAGATTTTTCCGCAGTTGAAGAAAGCGCACCGGCAACAAGCTCAAACTGGTCATCCAGCCGCGCTGCCATTCGATGAACAGCACCGATAAAAGCGTCCCGTCCACCGCCGACCATGCCGAGGCGGATTCTTGGGGGAGGGGGTTGCCCGACAAAATTGGACATTAGATCAATCCCAACATTTTTTGGTTTGCTTCCTTGTCCATCCCGCTGGCTGCGAAATCGTCAAAAGTTGTTTCAGTCAACGGAATGATGTGCTTTTCGATAAATGGTGCACCTTCGGCGGCACCGGCTTCAGGGTCCTTAAGCGCGCATTCCCATTCCAGAACAGCCCAGCCTTCATAGCCATGGGTCGCCAATCTTGAGAATATCCCGGCAAAATCTACCTGCCCGTCACCAAGCGATCTAAACCGGCCAGCCCTTTCAACCCAGGATGCGTAGCCTGAATATACGCCCTGTTTTGGAGAGGGGTTGAATTCGGCATCCTTGACATGAAAGGCACCTATACGCTCGTGATAGACATCAATAAATCCAAGATAATCAAGGCATTGCAACAGGAAATGGCTTGGATCGTAATTGATCATGCAGCGGCGATGATTACCGGTCTTCTCCAGAAACATCTCAAAAGTTGTCCCGTCGAACAAATCTTCGCCTGGATGGATTTCATAACAAACATCAATACCCACAGCATCGAACGCATCCAGTATCGGACGCCAGCGCTTGGCCAGCTCATCAAAAGCCTCATCAATCAATCCTGAGGGCCTCTGCGGCCAGGGATAGACATAGGGCCAGGCAAGCGCGCCGGAAAATGTCACATGCGAAGTAAGGCGCAGGCGTTGTGAAGCGCGAGCCGCTTTCATCATTTGGTCTACCGCCCACCGTTGGCGTTCATGCGGATTGCCGTGAACCCGCTCCGGCGCAAATCCGTCAAACGGTTTGTCATAGGCTGGATGCACCGCCACAAGCTGGCCCTGAAGATGGGTCGAAAGATCGGTAATAGTGACACCTGCCTCATTGCAGATGCCCATGACTTCATCGCAGTAATCATAACTATCAGCGGCTTTATCCAGGTCAAATATCCGCTTGTCCCAGCTTGGAACCTGTACGCCCTTATAGCCAAGTGATGCGGCCCATTCTGCCATGGACTTCAGCGAATTAAACGGGGCGTTGTCACCTGCAAACTGTGCCAGAAATATACCC
Source organism: Rhizobiaceae bacterium (assembly GCA_051009635.1). Lineage (GTDB taxonomy): Bacteria > Pseudomonadota > Alphaproteobacteria > Rhizobiales > Rhizobiaceae > BOKV01. The sequence continues at coordinate 29 of JBPCWJ010000363.1, read as the reverse complement.
GGACCCTTCATCTTGCGCATGGAATTACC
>JBPCWJ010000362.1:0-5185 GCA_051009635.1 Rhizobiaceae bacterium | reverse complement strand
CAAATACTCTCAGCCCATGCCCACAACACAACAGGACAAGTGCTAAAATGGTTGAATTCACCGACCGCCATATCGGCCCGGACGCTCGTGAAACACGCGAAATGTTGAAGGAGCTGGAAATTCCGTCAATCGAGACATTGATCTCCAGGACCATCCCCGCTTCGATTCGGTTTGATCGCAGCCTGGATATCCCGGAGGGTATTGGTGAATATCAGGCACTTGAAGAATTGCGGGCCAAATTCCGCGATCAGCCAATTGTCAAACCCTTGATTGGACAGGGATACCACGGAACAGTCGTGCCGCCGGTTATCAAGAGGAACCTGTTTGAAAACCCGGCATGGTATACTTCCTATACACCCTATCAGCCGGAAATCAGCCAGGGCAGGCTGGAACTCCTGTTCCATTTCCAAACGCTCGTATCGGAGCTGACCGGATTGCCGGTGGCAAACTCCTCACTGCTGGACGAAGCAACCGCAATTGCGGAAGCGGCCGCACTTGCCCACCGCCACCATCGGGCTAAACGTAATCGCGTGATTGTTGCAAACAGCCTGCATCAGCAAAGCATCGATGTGTTGTCCACCCGGCTTGAATTGCTGGACTGTGAAATCGAAAACACAACACAGGCAGATGAAAACACCGCCGCCGTGATTGTCCAGGTTCCTGATAGCCTTGGTGAAATTGCTGATGTCAGCGAGATTGTCGCCGGGGCAAAGCAAGCTGGTGCCCTGGTTATATTTGCCTGCGATCCGCTTGCACTGACCTTGATGAAATCACCGGCAGAACAGGGCGCCGATATCTGCGTAGGCTCTATGCAGAGATTTGGCGTGCCTATGGGTAATGGCGGGCCCCATGCGGCCTATATGGCTGTCTCAAACCAGCTGACCCGACTGATTCCGGGCAGGCTGGTGGGCCAATCTGTTGATTCCAGGGGAAATCCAGCCTATCGGCTGGCACTGCAAACCCGCGAGCAGCATATCAGGCGCGAAAAAGCGACCTCAAATATCTGCACGGCACAGGCTCTCTTGGCGAATATGGCGGCAGCTTACGCGATCTGGCATGGCCCGGAAGGGCTGATAGAGATTGCTGAACAAATCAATGCCAACACGGCCCGGTTCGCTGCCGCGCTGGACAAAGCTGGCGTCAAAAACGTCAATTCCGGCTTCTTCGATACGGTCACCATTGAAACCGGCAATGCCGACGACATCATCAAGCGTGCTGCGGATTCCGGTTATCTGTTGCGCAAGATTTCCTCAAACAGTGTTTCCGTTTCCTTTGACGAGACAGTAACGGAGACCGATCTGGAAAGTCTCTGTGCTGTATTTGGTACGAAACTGCCCGATCCTGTCGAGGCACCCCTGTCCGATTCACGACGCGATGCCGGTTTCATGACCCAGGAAGTCTTCCATCAAAGCCGGAGCGAAACCGCCATGATGCGGTTCCTGCGGGTCCTTGCAGACAAGGATCTGGCGCTTGACCGGGCCATGATCCCGCTCGGTTCCTGCACGATGAAATTGAATGCAGCAGCAGAGATGATTCCGGTTAGCTGGCCGGAATTTGCCAATGCCCATCCATTTGCGCCAGCCAAATATCTGACAGGTTACAAGTCAATGATTGATGATCTCGACAAGTGGCTGTCCGAAATCACCGGCTTCGCAAAAGTCTCGTTTCAACCCAATGCCGGCAGCCAGGGCGAGTTTTCCGGGCTGATAGCGATCCATCGCTATCACAAGGCAAATGGTGACACACAACGCAACATTTGCCTCATTCCGGAATCCGCCCATGGAACCAACCCTGCATCCGCCCAGATGGCAGGCATGGATGTGGTTGTCGTCAAATGCGACGATAACGGAAATGTCGACATTGATGATCTTCGCGCCAAGGCCGAGGCCCGATCCGATAATCTTGCAGCACTCATGATTACCTATCCATCAACCCATGGGGTCTTTGAGGAGGCAATCCGGGAAATCTGCGATATCATCCATGACAATGGCGGACAGGTCTATTTTGACGGGGCCAATCTGAATGCCTTGGTTGGCCTCGCACGGCCCGGTGATTTCGGCGCTGATGTCTGCCACATGAACCTCCACAAGACCTTTTGCATTCCCCATGGCGGTGGCGGGCCGGGTGTAGGGCCGATCGGTGTCGCACCGCATCTGGTTGATTTCCTGCCGGGCCATTTTGCGACCGGTGGCACCCATGCCGTGGCCGCAGCACCCGAAGGCTCGGCATCAATCCTGCCCATAACCTGGATGTATATCCGCATGATGGGAGCGACAGGACTCCGCAAGGCTTCGGAAATTGCAATCCTCAGCGCCAACTATCTGGCGAAGAAGCTGGAACCGCATTTCCCGGTTCTCTACAAGGGTCGCAATGGCAATGTTGCCCATGAATGCATCATCGATACGCGACTGGTAAAAGACAGTGCCGACATTTCGGTGGAAGACATTGCCAAGCGCTTGATTGATTTCGGTTTTCACGCGCCAACCATGAGCTGGCCGGTTGCAGGTACTTTGATGATCGAACCAACAGAGTCTGAGCCCAAGGCCGAACTTGACCGCTTTGTAGATGCAATGGCGGCAATTCGTGGTGAAATCGCTCAGGTCGAAGAAGGAAAATTGCCAGGAGACGACAATCCGCTGGTAAACGCACCCCATACCGCTGATGATCTGGCCGCCGATGACTGGACCCATCCATATTCGCGGGCTCTGGCAGTCGATCCGGCCGGAAGCGGCCTGGCGTCCAAGTTCTGGCCGCCGGTCTCACGCGTGGACAATGTATTTGGTGATCGTAATCTGGTTTGTACCTGCCCACCGCTATCTGACTATGCGGAGGCAGGTTGATTGCATCGAGATTTTAGCTCGCTCTAAGGACGATATCCTCGCCTTCCAGGGTTGCTGTCACGTCCATTCCGGCTGCTTCAGCAAGTTTCAGCGTGTAGAATGGCTGTACCGCATGAGCATCGAGCGCCTCTTCATGGTCCCCTGCCAAAAGGGCCATGAAAAGCGGAGGCAGACGCGCGGCCTTGCCCGACGCCGTGACCTCGAATTTCACATCACCCATGGGATCATCCATTTTGGAGGTGACCTGCCCTCCGCGAGGAATCGCCGACATCGCGACAAGGAGCAGATTCAGCAACAATTTTACCTTATTCTTGGGCAGATAGGCGCGCTGGCCGTTCCACTCCAGATCGGTTTTCTTCTCATTTGCAAAGTATCCGCGCGCCACATTCTCCGCATCACCCGTATCGATATCAGAACCTGCCGAACCCGCCGCACCAAAGGCAATCCGGGCGAATTGCAGCCGTGCTGAAGCGTTGGTAGCCGAGGATCGAATGAGATCCATGGCGATCTCCTGCGTTTCCGCGTCGCTGCCCTCGTCCAGCAGTTCAAGCCCGTTGGCGATTGCTCCGACCGGGGAGATGATGTCATGGCATACCCGGCTGCACAGCAAGGCGCCCAAATCCATGGCTGATAATTCTGGAAGATTTTTCATAAAGGTTCCCGCTTCCGTGCCCATTGATCGGGCAAGTGTTTCCTGATCGGCCATTCTGGCGCAGATTTCCGGCAGAAATGGCATTTAAACCTGTCTAGATTGAACATCTACGCATTTTTGACCTCAATCAGACCATGACCCGCGTTTGGTAAACCTTCTGTAAAAGAATTTCACGGCATTATAGTTTTTGTTCAGAAAATCTGCGGCTCCGTGCAGTTCCGGCTGCTATCTCCGTGATCAGGGATTATCGAAATGTATATAGTAAATGAGAATTCCAAATCAGAAAAAACCCGCCGTGATATTGGTGATATTGCCATCATCCAGCTTCTGATAGTGCTGGCGATCATCATATTCTCAAATGCAGTACCCAATCGCGCCCATGCCCAGGCAAGCCAGTACTATTCAATGCAGGAAGTCATTGATGCCGGCCACGGCTTCTTCGGTGCAACTTCCGGAGCGCTTGCAACAGCGATAGAGAGTGCATTCGCCGAAAATGGCATGCCGAACGGCTATGTCCTTGGCGAAGAGGCCGGTGGGGCATTCATCGGTGGTTTACGCTACGGCGAAGGTACAATGTTCACCAAGAATGCCGGTGATCACAAGATCTACTGGCAGGGTCCTTCCATTGGCTGGGACTACGGCCTGGATGGCAACCGCACCATGATGCTGGTCTATAACCTGCCAAGCATCGATTATATCTATAACCGTTTTTACGGCGTGACCGGCTCTGCCTATGCAGTTGGTGGTCTTGGTGTGACAGCGCTTACCCGCCAGGGCGTACATCTGGTTCCGATCCGCACTGGTATAGGCGCACGCCTTGGCGTGAATGTCGGATATCTCAAAATGAGCCGGATTCCCCGCATCAATCCGTTTTGATGCCTGGGAAAATACTTGGCGGCTACCAGAAGCCGCCTCGTTTGACTGTGGAAACAGTCGAAAAAAACTTAAGGTTAATGGAATCTTGCCATGGCAAGCTTGTACGGTTCATGGCATGATTGTCGTTTTCCAGTTGAGTAGCGTGGGAAAACATCGTGCTTGAAGGTATTTTGTATTTTGCCCTTGGTTTCCTGAGTGCCACAATGCTTGCACTGATGATATCGCCTGCCATATGGGGCCGGGCGGTAGAACTTACTCGTCGACAGGTTGAAAGTTCCGTACCCCTGACACTGAATGAAATTCAGGCCGACAAGGATCAATTGCGCGCAGAATTCGCAATGTCCACCCGCCGCCTGGAAATGAGCGTTGAGGAATTGCGCGACAAGGCAGCACGGCAGATCATTGACATCAGTAAAAAACGCGATGACCTCGCCCAACTTGCCGATGAAAGTCAGGACCGCATCAGGACAATCGAGGAACTGGAAATCCGCAGCGCGGAATTGCGCGAAAAACTCAAGGAGCGCGAGGAAACCCTCGCTGCTACCAGCCAAAGACTTGAAGAAACGCGTACCCAGCTCGAAAACAAGGCCCGTGAACTTGATGAAATCCGGATGGAGATGTCGGAGACCCGATCCGAAGCAGACGGTTCAAGGATTGAGCTGGTCGTCAAGCAGACCGAAATGGACAATCTCAATGATCAGGTCAGTGACGCTACCCGCCGCGAAAACGAGTTGCAGGCGGAAATGACTGAGCTGCAAAAGCAGGTCAAAAACGATAAAAATACAATAAAAGTAGAACAAAAACGTGCCAATCGGCT
>JBPCWJ010000361.1:0-3600 GCA_051009635.1 Rhizobiaceae bacterium | reverse complement strand
GGTTTGTCGTTGTCCTTGCGATATGAAAACGGCAGGCTTGCTACAGCAGCAACACGTGGCGATGGCGTCACCGGTGAGGATGTTACCGAAAATGCGCGGACAATTACGGACATTCCCACGGTGCTGGCTGGAGCGGATGTTCCCAGGATTGTGGAGGTGCGTGGTGAGGTCTACATGACGCTGGAAGCGTTTCGTACGCTCAACGAAAGGATGGAGGCTGAGGGTAAACCTACCTATGTAAATCCACGCAATACCGCCGCTGGTACCTTGCGGCAATTGGACAGTTCGATAACTGCAAGCAGACCTTTGAAGTTTTTTGCCTATGCATGGGGCGAGATGAGCGAGCTTCCTGCCGAGACACAAATATTGATGGTTGAGAAATTTGCCGAGTGGGGTTTTCAGACCAATCCACACATGCAGGTGTTCGATGAAATCGATCCGCTGATTGCGCACTATCATGCAATTGAAGAAGAGCGGGCCAATCTGGGCTATGACATTGACGGCGTGGTCTACAAGGTCAACGACCTTGCCTTGCAGAGGCGGCTGGGTTTCGTTTCCCGATCGCCGCGCTGGGCGATTGCCCACAAATTCCCGGCAGAAAAGGCCTGGACTGTCATGGATGCAATTGACATTCAGGTTGGCCGTACCGGTGCGCTGACACCGGTAGCGCGGCTAAAGCCGGTCACGGTTGGTGGCGTGGTCGTAACAAATGCGACCTTGCATAATGAAGATTACATTATGGGGATCGGAAATGATGGTGAGCCAATCCGCGACGGCAAGGATTTGAGAGAAGGCGACACAGTCCAGATCCAGCGTGCCGGGGATGTCATTCCGCAAATTGTCGATGTGGATTTGGACAAACGTCCGGCGGATGCAAAGAAGTTTGAGTTTCCGAAAATTTGCCCGGCTTGCGGGAGCCACGCGGTCAGAGAAATTAGTGCAATTACAGGAAAGAAAGATTCGGTGGCCCGCTGTACCGGAGGTCTGGTTTGCCCGGCGCAGGCTGTGGAGCGGTTGAAGCATTTTGTATCCCGCAACGCCTTTGACATTGAGGGCCTGGGAGCCAAGCAGGTTGAGGCATTTTATCAGGATGGACTGATAGTAAATGCTGCCGACATCTTCACCCTGGAAGAGCGGGACAAGAAATCCCTGAAAAAGCTGAAAGACCGGGAAGGCTGGGGAGCGCAAAGTGCTCAGAACCTGTTTGAAGCCATAGAGGCCAAGCGTTCCATTGATCTTGGCAGGTTTATCTTTGCGCTTGGTATCCGTCATGTCGGTGAGCAGACTGCCAAGGATCTTGCGCGTGGATATGGCGATGTTGAACAATTTACCAAAGCGATTACAGCGCTGGACGGTGAGGGAAGTGCTCCCTGGCAAGAATTGGTTGCCATTGACGGCATTGGTAATACTGCTGCGTCAGCCTTACAGGAATTCATTTCTGAGTCCCGAAACCGTGAGGTCTATGATGCGCTGCTGGAAGAGGTTGAAACCATTGCACCGCAGGCTGCGATGAGTGAAGGCCCGGTTGCCGGGAAAACGGTGGTCTTCACCGGATCGCTGGAGAGATTTTCGCGTGATGAAGCCAAGGCAATGGCGGAAAGACTCGGTGCGAAGGTTTCGGGCTCGGTGTCGGCAAAGACCGATCTCGTGGTTGCAGGACCTGGTGCCGGTTCCAAACTGAAGAAAGCGCAGGAACTGGATATTGAAGTTATCGACGAAGATGGCTGGTTCGAACTTGTCGGCGATTATCAATAGATGGACCAGACCGAAGAAAAATCCGATTTCTGGGAAGGCGTAAGGGAGACAATACCGCTCATGGGTGCGGTAATTCCGTTCTCCCTGGTATTTGGCGCCACCGCTGTTCAGAACGGATATACGGTTGTGGAAGCGGTATTTGCCAGCGCCACAATTTTTGCAGGTGCAAGCCAGTTTGTTTTCATTGAGGTCAACGGGCTGCATGTTCCGGGATGGTCGGTAATATTGGCGGTTTTTGCCGTGAATTTCCGGCATATTCTTTATTCTGCTTCGCTTGGCCGCTACATGCAGAAATTTTCTCCTGCCAGGAAAATTGCGGCGTTTTTCTTCATGACGGATTTTCACTGGGCGAGTAGCGAAACCCGTATTCATACCAAGGGAGCGGCACGATTTACGCCGTCGTGGTATTTCGGATTTACGGTACCGCTTTACAGCATGTGGGTGGTTTGTACCGTCATCGGTGCTGTTACAGGCCGGATGATCAGGAATCCGGAAGCATTCGGTTTTGATTTTCTTCTACCATTGTATTTTCTGATTATCCTGATCGGCTTTCGGCGACGGCCAAATTTTCTCTTTGTTGTTTGTGTCAGTGGCACGGTGTCATATCTGGCTCTTCGAATATTCGGGGAACCCTGGCACATTTCGCTCGGAGCAATTACCGGTGTCTTGTCCGCTGCGCTATTGCCTCTGAAAGAGCGCTCGAACTCAGTTCTCAGTAGCGGGCAGGGCGAAGATGTTTGAGTTTGTTGCACGCGCGGATGTCCTCTGGTTGATGAGCGTTGCTGCTTTTGTGACTTTCCTTACGAGGATCGGTGGCGATCTTGTGCTGTCCCGCTTCCGCTATATTCATCCACGGGTCGAGGCTGCGCTTGAGGCGGTGCCCGCTGCGGTTCTCACGGCTATTGTCGTGCCGCCTGCGCTTTCGGCGGGACCACCGGAAATCATGGCGATCATTGCTGCGGGCGTTGCAGCGTTGCGGTTCAGCGCATTTCCGGTTCTGTTGATCGGAATAGGCGTATTGCTGGCGGCACGTAATCTTGGTCTTTAAATGCTTTCCGTAGCCTGGATCAGCCATTCCAGTTCTGCACCATCAAGCCATGGCGACAGTAGTTCACGGACACGGCCATGGTAATTGTTGAGCCAGGTCCGTTCTTCATCAGTGAGCAGGTCAGGTTCCACCAGCCTAAGATCAATTGGCACCCAGGTCAGGTTTTCGAATTCATGGACCTTGATATTCCCGTTTGGCAATTCTTTCGCCGGTTCAACATGAACAAGGTTTTCTATTCGAATACCGTATTTTCCTTCCCGATACAGGCCCGGTTCGTTTGATATGATCATGCCTTCTTCCAGCGGAACCATTCCCCGCCGGGAAATTGATTGCGGCCCTTCATGAACTGAAAGATAAGAACCCACCCCGTGTCCCGTACCATGGGCGTAATCGAGCCCCTGTTTCCAAAGAGCATTTCGTGCCAGCACATCCAGGTCCACGCCCCTTGTTCCGGCTGGAAACTTTGCCGTAGAAATCGCAATATGGCCTTTCAGGACAAGGGTGAAATCAGTTTTCGCCTGTTTGGGAGGCTTGCCGATCGCAATTGTCCGGGTGATGTCTGTCGTTCCATCCCGATATTGGCCGCCTGAATCCACCAGATATAGAGAATTGTCCTCCAGTCTGGCATTGGATTCCTTGTTGACCCTGTAATGGACAATTGCGCCGTTGTGTCCGGCACCCGATATCGTGTCGAAGCTGATTTCCAGAAGTTCGCTGTTCATTCTGCGGGCGGTCTCACGCCGGAATTCTTCCAGCTGAGTGGCAGCGGTGATCTCGTCGATTGCGCCTGGTTTTTG
>JBPCWJ010000360.1:0-2908 GCA_051009635.1 Rhizobiaceae bacterium | reverse complement strand
ACAATGCACCCTTGCGGCGCAAGCTGATTGGAATGTAGGCATGATGCTGTCAGTCAACAATCTCGAAAAGATCTACACAAGGGGCAGGTTCTCCCGGACGCCGACATTTCGTCTGACGGCAGACTTTTCTATCAAGGAACCTGGCATAGTGGGGATGATGGGGCCGAACGGCTCAGGAAAGACAACCCTGTTCGAACTTATTACCGGTTCCAACACTCCAACTTCCGGCGAGGTGATCGTCGATGGAAAGAACATTCACAAGGTGCGCACCGACGAGCGCGACAGGCTGGCCATCCATTATCACCAGTCTTATCAGGTAAGACATTTCTCCAGCCTGACGCCTAATTTCCTTCTTGAACCAGCTGACAGCAATTATCCGGTACTTCACCTGTTTGATGAACCCCAGTTCAACACACAGGACGGCTATATCGGCTTTATGCTCGATTTCTTCCGCAAGCTGAGAGACGAAGGCCGGCTCGTATTTCTCTGCGTCCATCCCAACGAAAAATTTCACCTGGAGATCATGCAGGAAATCTGCCAGCAATTTATTTTTGTCCAAACTGGCACCGTTACCACCCATTCGGGTTTCGACGATCTGATTACAGTCCCCGAGGTAAGGTCATATTTGGGTAAGCTACTGCTCGAAAGCGAGGCGGCATGACGGAGACTTTTCAAAAATCTGTTTATCCGGCCCCGGTGGACCATAACCATGTCCGGGATGATTGGCGCTCAAGGGGATTTTCATTTGGCGTCTTCCGCGATCCGCCCGGTCAGGAGTGGAACGATTTTGTTCATGACACTAATGAATATGTCGTGGTGGCAGAAGGCGAATTGGTAATCTCGGTTGGAGATGAATGGTCAAGATGCTCGGCGGGCGATCAGGTCTGGATACCAAAGGGCGTACGCCATTCACTGAAAACGCTCTCCGGGGATGGCTCCGTATGGCTTTATGGATACGGAGATGGCCATGGCGGATAAATTGCGGGCAGCCCTGGTCGGCGCAGGCATGATCAGCCAGTTTCATTTGAGAGCCTGGGAAAAGTCAGGCGTAAATGTCGTGGCAATCTGTGACATCAACCGGCGCAAGGCCAAGGATCGGGCTGAAGAGTTTGAAATTGAGAGAATATATGACGATCCGGCAGAAATGTTCGCCGATGGCGGGTTTGAACTTGTCGATATCGCTGCTTCGGTTGAAGCCCATGCGCCCGTTACCAGAATGGCTGCCGAGCGTGGCGTACACGTTATGCTGCAAAAACCGATGACCGAAACCGTCGCCGAGGCAGAGGCCCTGATCGCCGATATCGGTGACCATACCCGTTTCATGATCCATGAAAATTATCGCTTCCGGCCGCACTATATGACCGTACGAGACTGGATCAACCAGGGCCGTATCGGTGAAGTGCGCCACATCAATATATTCTGCCGTGGTCAGGGCCTGTGCCCGCGTGATGGCCAGGAACCGTTTCTTGTCGAACGGCAACCTTATTTGAAGGAATTCAGGCGCAATCTGGTTTTTGAAACCATGATCCATCATCTGGATGTTCTTCGGGCAATCGCCGGTCCGCTGAAGGTCGTCGCCGCGCGGCTGAACCGGTTGGCAGAGGGATTACCCGGCGAGGATACGGCCTCCATTCTGATGGAAGGCCAGAACGGATTGATCGCAGTCGCAGACGGTTGCATCTGCGCTCCGGGATATCCTGATCTGCATGGAGATCGTCTGGAGGTGATCGGATCAAGAGGCACGATTGTGATGGACTATGACACCGTATCAATCGTCGGTTCGGACGAATCGCCTGTAAAGGTCGATTTGCAGGGCCGCTATCAGGAATGTTTTGATACCGCAATCAATGCGTTTGTCGATGGCGTCCGGCATGACAAACCCTTTGAAACCGATCATCTGGATAATCTGGAAACCCTGCGCCTGATGGAAAGTGTCTATCACGCCGCAGGTGTGAAAGTGGGGTCATCATGAATGTACCAAATCCGACATTGACGCCCGAAATTGATGTAACGGCATTGGACAACCTGTTTGACCTCAAGGACCGGCGAGTCTTCATTCCCGGTGGCTATGGTGCCCTCGGCGAGGCCATAGCAATCGGGTTTGCCCGGCGTGGAGCACAGGTTGCCATTGCTGGCCCAAAGGAAGAAAAGGCCGTCAAACTGGCTCAGGATATCTGTGAGTCCGGTGGCAAGGCGATTGGCATGAAGCTTGATGCAAAAAATGTCTCTGCAATTAATGAGGCAGTTGATCGTACAGTTGATGAATTTGGTGGAATAGACATTCTTGCAAATTGTGTAGGCACACAATGGGAGCAGGGCCTTCTTGATGTCACCGAGGAGGCATTCGATCAAATCTATGAAGTCAATCTGAAATCTGCCATGTTCCTTGCTCAGGCGGTTGCAAGGGATCAGATCAAGCGTGGAAAAGGTGGAAGGCATATTCACTTGCTATCGGTTCGCTCTCAGCTCGCTCTGCGTGACAGGGGTTATTCTGCCTATTGCGCTACCAAGGGCGGCTTGTTGATGCTGGTCAAGCAACATGCCATGGAACTTGCACCCCACAACATTACGGTCAATGGTGTAGCACCGACATTTATCAATTCCGACCGTATTCAGTCGCATGTTGAAAATGAAGAATTTCACAAGTTCATTCTCGAACGTAACCCCCTTGGCCGTATCGGTAATCCTGTCGAAGTGGTAGGTCAGGTGATCACCTTTGCCTCACGCGCAGGCGATTACATGACCGGACAGGTCGTTTACATTGATGGAGGAGTTACGGCGTCTCAATGAAAAAACTTCGGTCTTCGAGATGGTTCAACAGTGACGACCTGCGCGGATTTGGCCACCGCTCCCGTATCATGCAGATGGGCTATGGCCGTGAGGACTGGGATGGGAAACCGGTAATCGC
>JBPCWJ010000359.1:0-2585 GCA_051009635.1 Rhizobiaceae bacterium | reverse complement strand
ATATAAAGGAGACCAGCGTGATCAGTCCTGCGTCACTCATCAGCCTGGCCACTTCGGCAACACGGCGAATGTTTTCTACCCGGTCCGCATCGGTGAAGCCCAGATCCTTGTTGAGCCCATGACGGACATTATCCCCATCCAGAAGATAGGTATGACGGCCCATGGCAGCCAGTTTCTTTTCAAGAATATTGGCGATGGTCGACTTTCCTGAACCCGATAGTCCGGTAAACCACAAAACCGCCGGTTTCTGTACTTTCAGTTTCGCCCGGACAGCCTTGTTGACGTCGAGCGCCTGCCAGTGAATGTTTGCCGAACGGCGCAAGGCAAAATGAATGGTACCTGCACCCACGGTGGCATTGCTCAATCGGTCGATGAGGATGAACGCGCCCGTTTCACGGTTGTCCGTATAAGGATCAAAGGCAATTTGCTGATCGGTTGCAATATTGCAAATTCCGATCTCGTTCAGTTCAAGCTTGGTTGCCGCCACATGTTCGAAAGTATTGACATTGATCTGGTATTTCGGCGCAGTAATTGTTGCCTGAACTGTTTTTGCGCCCGTCTTCAACAAATATGGCCTGCCGGGCAGCATGGGTTCATCAGCCATCCAGATGAGGGTGGTCTCGAACTGGTTTGCGACTTCAGCCGGTTTCTTTGCTGCCGAAATTACGTCCCCGCGTGAAATATCGATCTCGTCATCAAGAACCAGCGTTACCGATTGCCCGGCCACCGCCTTTTTCAAATCTCCATCGAGTGTCACGATCTTGTTGATCGCCGATTCCCGCCCCGAAGGCTGAACCCGGACCTTGTCGCCTGACTTGATTCTGCCGGAAGCAATCTGACCGGAAAAACCGCGAAATTCCGCGTTCGGCCTGCTGACCCATTGTACTGGCATTCGGAATGGAGATTTTTCCAGATTTTCACCGGCGGGTGCATCTTCCAGAAATTCCAGCAGGCTTGGTCCCTGAAACCAGGTCATGTTCTGGCTGGAGGTAACAATGTTATCACCCTTTAGCGCAGAAACCGGTATAGCTGTCACATTGAAACGGGTGCCGTATCCTTCTCCAAGCCCTTCGGCAAATTCCCTGTAGGCCGCTTCGATTTCGTCGAATTTCTCCTGGATGTAATCGACAAGATCCATCTTGTTGATGGCCAGTACAACGTTTCGAATTCCGAGCAATGACACAATGAGCGAATGGCGGCGCGTCTGGGTGATGACGCCCTTGCGTGCATCCACCAGGATAATGGCCAGATCGGCAGTGGAAGCGCCTGTTGCCATATTGCGGGTATATTGTTCATGGCCAGGCGTGTCGGCAACGATGAACTTCCGCTTGTCCGTTGAGAAAAACCGATAGGCGACATCGATGGTGATGCCCTGTTCGCGCTCGGAAGCCAGCCCGTCAACCAGCAATGCGAAATCGATATTTTGCCCTTGGGTTCCCACCATCTTTGAATCGCTTTCAAGCGCTGAAAGCTGATCCTCGAAAATCATCTTGGATTCATAAAGCATGCGGCCAATCAGTGTGGATTTACCGTCATCGACGCTTCCGCATGTGATGAACCGCAGAAGTGACTTTTCCTCATGCGATTTGAGATAGGCCAGAATATCACTGGCAATCAGATCGGATTGGTGAGCCATCAAAAATAGCCCTCCTGCTTCTTCTTTTCCATCGAGGCTGACTGATCGTGGTCGATCACCCGCCCCTGACGTTCCGAGGTCTTGGTCAACAGCATCTCCTGGATGATTGCCGTCAGCGTATCGGCTTCGCTCTCGACAGCACCCGTTAGCGGATAGCACCCCAGGGTCCGAAAACGTACCTTGCGGTATTCGATGGTGTCCTCGGGGCGAATTGGCATACGGTCATCATCGACCATTATCAATGTACCGTCGCGCTCGACAACCGGTCGCTCCTCTGCAAAATACAGGGGAACAATCGGGATTTTTTCAAGCCAGATATACTGCCAGATATCAAGCTCGGTCCAATTGGATAGCGGGAAGACCCGGATGGATTCTCCCGGAGCCTTGCGGGTATTGAATAATTTCCAGAGTTCAGGCCGCTGATTTTTTGGGTCCCAGCGATGGTCGGCAGAACGGAATGAAAAAATCCGTTCCTTGGCACGGGATTTTTCCTCGTCCCGCCGTGCACCGCCAAATGCAACATCAAATCCGTGTTTCTCCAGCGCCTGCTTAAGCGCGACGGTTTTCATTACATCGGTGTGGACCGCCGAGCCATGGCTGAATGGCCCGATCCCCTGCTCGACACCTTCCTGATTGATATGAACGATAAGGTCCAGCCCCAGTGTTTTCACGGTCGCGTCACGAAACTCGATCATTTCGCGAAACTTCCAGGTGGTGTCTACATGCAGCAATGGAAAAGGCGGCGTGGCGGGGAAAAATGCCTTCATGGCAATATGCAGCATGACCGCACTGTCCTTACCAACCGAATACAACATGACAGGGTTTTCGGCCTCGGCGGCCACTTCGCGCATGATGTGGATGCTTTCAGCTTCGAGACGCTGCAGATGGGTTAGTGTCTTGGGGTCGGTCATGGGTGTGTTTCCTCAAGTCTTGCGCAGCGACATAGTGC
>JBPCWJ010000358.1:0-6019 GCA_051009635.1 Rhizobiaceae bacterium | reverse complement strand
GCATCAAGAACTATCTTGCCGGTTGGCTTCGGTAACTAAAAAGGACCGGCAGATCAAATGAAAGAATTTCCAGATTTGAAACTTTATGATGGCGGGCGCGCTCCAAACCCGCGCAGGGTTCAGATATTTCTGGCGGAGAAGGGTATTGAAGTTCCGCGAATCCAGGTGGATATCAACAAGCTTGAACAGCGGGAAGCCAGATTTGCTGAAATTAATCCCCTAAAGCGATTACCCGTATTGGTGCTTGCGGATGGCACCATCATCAGTGAAAGCGTGGCAATTTGCCGGTATTTTGAAGAGATCGTTCCGGAGCCTGTTCTCATGGGACGCGGAACAGTGGACAAGGCCATTGTCGAGATGTGGCAACGACGTGTCGAACTTGGTTTGATGATGCCGGTTGCCGCTGCCTTCCGGCATTTGCACCCAGGCGCGGCACATCTGGAAAATCCACAAATCGCAGAATGGGGAAAGTTAAACCAGCCACGCGCGCGTGAATTTCTGGAACTTCTGGATGACGAGCTTGCGGATCGGGAATTTGTGGCGGGCGAAGAGTTTTGTATTGCCGATATCACGGCATTTGTAAGCTATCAGTTCCTGAAGCCGGCGCGAATTGCATACCCTGAAGATCTGACCAATTTGCAACGCTGGTATCAGAGTGTGTCACAACGTCCGTCGGTCGCACTGTGACGCTTTCACAGGAAACCAGGGTCAAGAAACTGAGTCGGGATATTGGTGCCTGCCGGATATGTCTGGATGATCCGAAGGGTAAGCCATTGCCGCATGAACCAAGACCGGTTGCGGTTTTGTCCAGTACAGCAAAATTGGCAATTTGTGGTCAGGCCCCCGGAACGCGTGTCCATGCGTCAGGCGTTCCCTTTACAGATCCTTCCGGAGACCGGCTTCGGGACTGGATGGGTATTGGGAAAGATATTTTTTATGATCCCGCCCGCCTGTCGATCATTCCGATGGGGTTTTGTTTCCCAGGTCTTGACGCAAAGGGGGGTGACCTTCCACCACGCCGCGAATGTGCAGGGAAATGGCATTCAGATGTTTTTGAAGCGATGCCACAGATTGAGTTGATTCTGGCGGTCGGCATGTATGCGCAAAAATGGCATCTGGGTAATCTTGCCCAGCGTACTTTGAGCGACACGGTTGCTGATTGGAGGTCAATTCTGGCCAATACAGGCAATCCTGCGATATTTCCCTTGCCGCATCCGTCATGGCGTAACAATAGCTGGATAGCAAAGCGGCCGTGGTTTACCAGTGAGTTACTGCCGGAACTACGCAAACGGGTCAGTGATTTTGTTTAAAATCAGGTATTCAATCTGGCTTGTTGTGCAAGCCTGTTCTATGAATTATGTATATCAGGAATATTTTTCTAAGAGGATTATCAAGCAACAATGGACCGTGTCGACAAGATGATACTGAGCCTGATCCAGGAGGATTCCACTCTCCCGGTGGCCGATATTGCAAAAAAAGTTGGACTTTCAACGACACCTTGCTGGCGCCGAATCCAGAAAATGGAGGAGGACAGGGTGATCGAACGACGGGTTGCCATCATAAACCCAGAAAAGGTCAATTGCGGCGTAACCGTATTTGTATCGATTACGACGGATCAGCATAATCAGGAATGGCTGAAGCGTTTCGCCGAAGTGATCACAAAGCATCCGGAGATTGTGGGTTTTTATCGCATGAGCGGTCAGGTGGACTATTTGTTGAAGGTTGTGGTTCCGGACATTGCTTCCTACGATCAGTTCTACAAGAAACTTGTCAGCGAAATTAACATTGAGGATGTCTCCTCGGCCTTTGCGATGGAACGCATAAAGGATACGACTGAATTACCGCTAAACTACATTGAACTTGAAAAGCCAGCAAAGGCCCGTGATTAGCGGAGGAATTTGCAGGTCCTGAATTTGGTCAGGACCTGCGATACAATTTATTTCAGCTTCAACCTTGCCAACAGGCTGGAAGTATCCCAGCGGTTGCCACCCATGTTCTGAATTTGGGAATAGAACTGATCAACAAGGGCCGCAACGGGCAGGGTGGACTTATTTTCCTGTGCTTCTTTCAGCACGATATCCAGGTCTTTGCGCATCCAGTCAACTGCAAATCCATATTCGTAAAAGCCTTCATTCATGGTCTTCCAGCGGTTTTCCATCTGCCAGGAGCCTGCTGCGCCCTTCGAGATCACATTGATGACCTCTTCGATGTCCAGTCCGGAATTTTGGGCAAAATGAATGCCTTCGGCCAAGCCCTGCACGAGGCCAGCGATGCAAATCTGGTTTACCATTTTGGTAAGCTGACCGGAGCCGGTTGGTCCCATGAGTCCGATCATTTTTGCGTAGCAATCAATAATTGGTCTTGCTGTCTCGAATACGTCCTTCTCGCCACCGACCATGACTGTTAGCGCGCCATTTTCAGCGCCAGCCTGACCGCCTGAAACCGGCGCATCGAGAAAACCAAATCCGCCGGATTTCGCAGCCTCAGCCAGTTCCCGTGCAATGTTTGCTGAAGCCGTCGTGTTGTCTATGAACACCGATCCTTTCTTCATGGAGCTAAATGCGCCTTGGGGTCCAAGGGTTACAGAGCGGAGATCATCATCATTACCCACACATGCGAACACAAACTCCTTGCCTTCGGCAGCCTGTCCCGGTGTTGGTGCGTGGGATCCAGCATACTCCCGTGACCATTTTTCTGCCTTTTCTGCTGTTCTGTTGTAGACACAGACATCATGCCCCGCCTTTGCGATGTGGCCGGCCATCGGATAGCCCATTACGCCCAATCCGATAAAAGCAACGCTTGCCATTGAATTACCCTTTCTGCCAAACTGACCTTGGTTCTCTTTACTCCAATTATGGTTAGCCTGAATGCAATTGGTTTTCAAATGGGCATTGCGTCTGATGACGGCTGGCGTCGTTCTTGGCGGAGTTGCCGTGGTGGTCTTGTCGTCGGCATTTTATTCGACATTGCCGGAGAAGGCGGGCACATACTCGCTGAACGGTCTTGAAGATAGTGTTCAATTAATCAATGATATTAATGGGATACCTTATATTGATGCAGCGACTCATGAAGATGCAGCCAGAGCCTTGGGATATGCACATGCCCGTGACCGGTTTTGGCAAATGCATGTACTCAGAATGGTGGGTCAGGGTAGATTGTCCGAACTTTTCGGCAGACCCACAATAGATGCTGACAAATTTCTGAGAACAATCGATTTGGGCGAAGCTTCCGGGAAGTCTTTTGATGCGCTCTCACCCGATGCCCAGTCTCTGCTTCTTGCCTATACCGATGGTGTCAATTCATGGCTGGAGCGAGATACCGGATTTCTTCAAGCCCGTTTGCCGCCGGAATTTGTAATCCTGGGAAAGGGGGCAGAACCGTGGGAGCCTTGGCACAGTATTACGATCCTGAAGGTCATGGCGCTAACGCTTGACGGAAATTTGCGACAGGAAATACAGCGGCTTTTGCTGGCATCAAAGAATTTTTCTCCCCGAGAGATAGATGAATTGCTGCCCTATGGCCCCAGGGATTTGCCGCCTCCATTACCCGACCTTCGTCCAATCTACGGCTATGGCGCAAAATCTTCATTGCCGCAGCGAGGTCAGGTAGCCCAAAAAACGGAGGGCGAGGAGGCAGGAAGCCTTATGTGGGAGACCGGGGTTACCGCCAGCAATAATTGGGTGGTTTCCGGAAACCGCACGAGTACCGGAAAACCGCTTTTGGCAAATGATCCCCATCTGGAACTGACTGCACCATCAATATTTTATTTGGCCCATATGACGTTTGGGGAGACCAGAGGTGAGCATTTCCGACGCACGCTTGCCGGAGCGACATTGCCGGGAACGCCGATTGTCATCGCCGGCCGCAATGATCAGCTTGCCTGGGGTTTGACCACCACTGTTCTCGATTGCCAGGATCTGTATATTGAGCGGTTGAAAGGCGATGACCCTGATTTTTACCTGACGCCACAGGGTTGGCAGGCGTTCAAGACATCCCAAATCACCATAGATGTTGCCGGGGCAGAGCCCGTAAGCTTCACCCGCCGCGAAACAAGACATGGACCGGTACTGCCGGACAGCTATCGGAACATTGATGCAATAGTGCCGACTGGACATGTAGCCGCATTGCAATGGACAGCATTGGCTGCAGACGACACGACTGCCGAGGGCGCCATCAACATGAACCTGTCGCGAACTGTCGGTGAGTTCATCGATGCGACGGCAAAGATGGTTTCGCCCATGCAGTCAATCGTAGTTGCCGATATTCATGGTGACATAGGTATAATCGCGCCGGGCAGGGCACCTGTAAGAGACCCCGCCAATCTTATCGCGGGCAGGGCACCGGTACCCGGATGGCTTGAACTTTATGATTGGAAGGGCTGGGTCGATCATGCGGATTTGCCGAAAGTGGTGAATCCCGATCAGGGAGCCATAGCGACAGCAAATGCCAATTGGCTGCCCTCCGGCTATGATCAACATATTACCTATGACTGGGATGAACATTTCCGTCAGGCAAGGGTCGATGAGCTCATTGTAGAGAGTAGTGATATCCACACGCCGGAAAACATGGTGTCTGTCCAGACTGATATGTATTCGCCCGCCCTGATCGAGTTCAGGGATGTTGCGATTTTCCGATTGGCGGCAGGGACGAGCCAGGATCAGGATATGCTGGAGGGACTGCGGGGCTGGGATGGTCAAATGAGAGCTGATTCTCCATTGCCTCTGATCATGACGGCCTGGTGGCGGCATACGGCCAATGCTCTCTTCAAGGATGATCTTGGCGCGGACCAGGAAAAATTTGGGCGGGGCAAGCTCACTCCGGTTTTGAATGCATTGACCGTAGCCGGTACCCGTGACTGGTGCGACAACCGTCTTACAAATCAGGTAGAGACATGCGGTGTAGTCTTGGCCCAGGGGCTCGGTGCGGCAATGGACGAATTACGCGGGAAATACGGAGCTGACTGGAAAGGATGGAGATGGGGTCTTGCGCATAAAGCCAAGGGAACGCATCGCCCATTTTCGTCTATTGGTCCGCTTGCCGCAATGTTTTCAGTTTCTCCGGAAAGTGCAGGCGGTTCATATACGCTTTTGAGGGGCAGGACGGATTTCAGGAACAAGAATCCGTATGCAAATGGACATGCATCGGCATTCCGCGGAATTTATGACCTGGCCGATCTGGACAGTTCAAAATTCATGATCTCCACCGGGCAGAACGGTCATTTCCTGTCTGAGCACTATCGCGATCTTGCCGATGATTGGGCTGAACTTCGATATGTGGAAATTGGCCAGTTCCCGGAGACTTTAGGTATAACTGACATCATCACGCTTCGCCCTGATGCATCAAAATTTGATTGGATGAATGGATGGATAAGCAATTGGATGAACTAGGAACCTGGCAAGAAAGCGTTGTCCGTCTGGTTGATGTAGCGGCGGGCCGAACTCCCGCTGATCTGGTCGTCCGAAAGGGCCGCTGGGTCAATGTACATTCAGGTGAGATCGTTCCGGAAACCGATATCGCGATTTCCGCCGGGCGTTTCGCATATTGCGGCCCGGATGCGAGCCATTGTATCGGCGAGAATACGGAAATCATTGATGCAGATGGCCGTTATCTGGTCCCGGGCCTTTGTGACGCGCATATGCATATTGAAAGCGGTATGCTTACCGTGACCGAGTTTTCGCGTGCGGTAATCCCGCATGGCACGACTTCTATGTTTGTCGATCCGCATGAGATTGCAAATGTGCTGGGCCTTGAAGGGGTGCGATTGATGCATGACGAGGCAGCGGGGCTGCCGATCAATGTGTTTGTCCAGATGCCTTCGTGTGTGCCATCAGCTCCCGGGCTGGAAAATTCAGGTGCTGAACTCGGTCCTGCCGATGTCCGGGAAGCCATGACATGGCCCAATATCATTGGCTTGGGGGAAGTGATGAATTTCCCCGGAGTAGCGGCTGCCGACGCAAAGATGATCGGGCAAATCGCGGAAACAAGATCAGCAGGAAAGACCGTTGGGGGGCATTATGCG
>JBPCWJ010000357.1:0-5105 GCA_051009635.1 Rhizobiaceae bacterium | reverse complement strand
GTACCAATATCCATTGTGAAATCCTGAACTTCTTATTTTTTTTCGTCGTCTATCTTGCCGGATGCTGCATCAACGGCCGGTGGTTGGCCGGTCAGGACTTCATCTGGAAGGTCGAATTCATCTGCGGGATCGTGAGATTCTACCATTGGCGTCGGCGTACGGTTGAAATCAACAATAAGGCCGACAACGGACAGCAACACAGCTACTGCCAGCGTTATTCCCAACCCGACACGCCAGTAAAACGGGACAGAAGAGCCTTCATCCGGGGCTCTCATCAATGGTTCGATTGCCAGGGACGCGCAGTAGATAATGAGCAAGGTCACGCCAATATCGAAAGCTTTGCGTACGATGGGATTGGATGGCCAATCACGAATTAAATTGGATACAGCCTGCAGCGCCAGCACAAATAGCGTAATCAACACCAACGGCTTGTCAGTTGCAGGAATTGGTGGATCGAAAGCAGTACCAAATGTCTCCCAGCGGAAAAACTTGGCGGCAGCTTCGCCAAATCCGCCCCAGATTACGGCGATCACAAAAATGCAGACGCATACGACTGACAAGACATCAAAAACGCGGCGCAGCCATAGCGGCGCCAAATCATAGACAATGTAGATCCTGATATGGCTTCGCTGCTGCATCGCATAAAGACCGGATGTCACATAGATCATACCCCCGATCCACAGCGACATCTCATTAACCCAGAGTGTGGGTTTGAAAAGGATGTAGCGCATGAACACTTCATAGAAGATTATCGTCACGATGGCAGCCGGTGCCCACATGGCAACGCGACTGAAACTCCAGGTTATCCAGTCAACCGGACCCGTTCGCTCGTGTTCAACCATTTGATCCCTCCCGCCAGATCAATCCGTATTCAAGCGCAATAAATGCCGTCCCCTGCAATCTTGAACTTTAAGGAAACATGCTACCGGGCGGCAGAAATACCGCCCGGCATTCACGAATTGAATTACTTCACCAAGCCAAGCTGACGAAGATATTCTGTGTGACTTTCAACAAGCGCTTTTGCTTCTGGAGTCGTGGCGAACTCAGGCCAGGTTTCCTGTGCAGCGGTACGGAATGCCTGCAGATCATCCTCAGACCATGCAGAAACCGTAATGCCCTTTTCCTTGAGCGCTGCAACAGCTTCAGCGTTCTTTTTCTCGAAGGTCAAGGCGCTCTTGAGCGCTGTATCGCCAATTGCCACGGTCATGATGCGCTTATGATGCTCAGGCATCGCATCCCATACAGCCTTGTTACAGGCAATGTGGTCAGAAGGCATTGAATGGAAACCGGGATAGTTGGCATATTTTGCAATGTCATAAAGACCCAGGCCAACATTGTTTGCGATACCGGAAGCATCCGCACCGTCAATAATGCCTGATTCAAGTGCGGTGAAGATTTCGGTAAAATCCATCACGATAGGCTTGGCGCCAAGCTTTTCAAAGATCTTGGTTTCCATGCCTGGTGGTGACCTGAATTTCCAGTCCTTGAGATCAGCAAGACCGGCAATCGGCTTGGTTGATGCAAGCGATTCCTGACCATAGACAATCCAGCCAACAAGCTGCATGTCATATTTGTTGTAAAGGGCTTGGGCTGCATCCAGACCGCCACCGTAGTAGAGCCATGAAAGCTGCTGAACAGGTGTCGCATATCCACCCATAATGTCTCCGACGAACTGGAATGCAGGGTTCTTACCTGTCTGATATCCACCACCGGTAGCGTCACAATCAAGAACGCCGGTAGCTGCGGCATCAAATGTTTCCACCGACTTCACAACCGAAGATGAGTAGAACATTTCAACTTCGATTTCGCCATTGGACATTTGCTGAATATTGTCGACATATTCGGTCAACAATTGGCCTGATGGAGTCTCAGGCGCATAATGCGTTTGGATGCGCAATTTGGTTGTTTGTGCGTCAGCCGGTGTGACTGTCATTGCTGCCAATCCGGCAGCGGCAACACAAGCCAAAAGTCCTTGGGATACTTTCTTGAGCATTTGGTTCCTCCCGTTTTGCTCTATTTTACCCCGCTAATGCAGGGGTTCGTCGGCATTCGTAGTTTGCAAAGCCTGCCAACAATTCCTTGATCCGGTTTTATCCGGACCTTTCCTCCTTGATACTAGCTAAACCTCCTTAAGCTGCTTCTCCAATCGCTCGCTTGCATCAGCCAGCAGTATCTCCATTTCCTCTTTGGCATTGTCTGGATCACGTTTCGCAATCGCTTCAAATACCCTTCGATGAAATGGTATGGATGACATACTATCCATCGGAACCGAATTTGTAAGTCTAATACTGCTCAATAGAGCAGAAAAAATCACTCCCTCCAATGCGATCAGGAAATCATTGTCCGTGGCTTGCAGGATTGCCCGGTGAAATGAAGCATCCGCCATGATGAAGTTTTCGAAATTTTCCTCGCTTGCCTCCATGTCCAACAAGGAGTTTTCAATGATGGCATGATCACTATCGGCACCACGTTCCGCGGCCCAGGCAGCGGCATTGGGCTCCATAATCTGGCGAAACTCCATCAGCTTGCGCAACATTCTCGGATCGACTGGCGCTGCCTGTGACCAGGCAAGAACATCGTCATCGAACAGGAGCCAGTTCTGCCTGGACTTGACCCGCGTGCCGATACCTCGACGGGCTTCAAGCAGCCCCTTTCCTGCAAGAATTTTGACCGCATCCCGAATAACAGACCGGCTGACGCGATAGCGCTCTGCCAGCGCAGCCTCATCTTCAATCAATTCCCCAATTTGATAGTTTGACGACACGATACGCCTGCCAATTTCGCGAGCAACCTGGGCAGACAGGCTTGGTGTCAGTCCCGCCACCTGCTTCATGTCGTAATACATCATCTCGCTCATGTGACGATCAAACATATGATCTTTACATTAGTCAACAGTCCTGTGTGTGGATATTGGAGTACAAGCGCTTTGTGCACCACCTCGCCAAATCAACTATTCAAGCAAAATCTTCTACTTTGCTAGCAGAGCCCTCGCCTCCGTCGCACTCAACGCAGCCGGACGTTCGCAGGATGTCGTCATCTCAACAAATCCGCCAATTTCGCCAGACTTGAGAATTCCTGTCATCACGTCAATGGTGTGAAGCGCCAGTTCCAACGAGCAACGATGTGGCCGGTCCTCCATGATTGCCGCTGCCATATCCGCCAGACCTGCCATTCGATAGTTCGCCAGCATTTCATCGCCATGCGTCTCATTGGCTATTCCAAACGGATGGCCGCTAGCGGTCTTGGCTGTGATCACACCGTCGCGCCCAGCACGTTCAACGACGCCACCAAAGAAATTTGGGTCGGGCAGAAAGAGCGAACCTTCAGTTCCATATATTTCCATCGGCGCATGACGATGGGCCCATACATCCCAACTCGCTGAAAATGTAACCGTTGCGCCATTTGTGAATTCCAGCAGCGAATGGATATTGGTAGGAGTCTCAACCGCAATCACTTCCCCGCGTCTTGGTTCTGAGCCAATAACCCTCGTCGGTGTAGCAGCAGATGTCAGTGCTCCAACTCGCTTTACCGGCCCAATCAATTGGATCAGATTTGAGAGATAATATGGCCCCAGATCAAGAACCGGCCCACCGCCAGGTTGAAAGAAAAAATCAGGATTAGGGTGCCAGTCCTCCATTCCATGGCTCATGACATGACAAGAGCCTGCTACCACTTCTCCTATCGATCCGTCATCGACAAGTTGTCGTGCCTGCTGATGGGCGCCACCTAGAAATGTATCCGGCGCGGAACCGATGCGAAGATCGGCACCGGCAGCAATTTCCGCCAGTTTCACACCTTCTTCCAGCGTCAATACAAACGGTTTCTCGCTATAGGCATGCTTGCCTGCATTCAGAATTTCCTTGGTGACTTCAAAATGGGCAGCAGGGATGGTGAGATTGACGACCACGTCAACATCTTTGGCAGCGAGAAGGTCTTCGACACTGCGGGCCTTGATACGAAATTCTTCGGCACGCTTCTTTGAAGCTTCCGGGTCGAGATCAGCAATTACCTTGATTTCAAATCCTTGAAACAGAGGTGCAAGCCGCAAATAGGCACTGGAGATATTGCCAGCGCCAATTATTCCAACACCGAGTTTTCCCAAAACTTCTTCTCCCTCGGGTGATCAATACTCAACCAAGTCTGGATTGGTAATCCGAGACCAGCAGGCGTTCTGCCTCGACATCCTCTTCGATCGTGGAAAATCTGCCTATGTCATCACGAAACCAATTGTCCGACAAATCATCATTGACCGTAGACACCTCGCCAATCAGCACATCCACACCCTCCCCCCAAAATGCATGCCATACACCGGGCATCAACGTTACGCTTTCGCCTGGATCAAGCTTGAGTAACCCGCCCGCCTGCAATCGCCGTTCAATACCGTCGCATAGCACGCTGACTTCGGCACTCTCGTCAATTGTTCCCTCCTCATTGGGGGCAAACAATTCCAGAACCAGCTTACCGCCTCCGCGATTGATGATGTCTTCGGCCTTGATGTAATGGCGGTGCATTGGCGACAACTGATCCTTGCGCGAAATCATGATTTTTTCGGCATACAACATTCCACGCCCTGCATTGAGATCATTGGCATCCCCGTTGCGAACCGTGAAAAGAAACAGTCCAAGATTATCAAAGGCGCCCTTGCCATAGTCCGTTACATCCCAACCAAGATTGCGTTCTACGATGTTCGAGATGGCATCCCGGTCTTCAACCATCTCCTGCGCACTCAGATAGGCAAATGGCGGCAACACATAACCAAATGAGGTTATGAAGCTTTCGGCCTCACGAAGGATTTCATTGACTCGTGATCGTTTCATGATTGCAGCTCCGGATTCTTGGGGTTAGTTCTAGCTTTATTGGATTTGTACCGGACCAGACAACCCAATTTATCAATTGAAGTTTCGAAACAGCTTCGTCTTGCTGAACATCGCCTCGAGATCTTCGATCCGATCCTTGCTCTCATCCCAGCGATTATCCTGCGTATCAGCAATCAGCGCCTCTAGGATGATCATGATGGCTATTGTTGAATCCCAGCTTGAAGGAACTTCTACAAGCGCATTGAATGTGTGATCGGCAAACTTGCCGATGGGAGAACCCCATTGATC
>JBPCWJ010000356.1:0-7461 GCA_051009635.1 Rhizobiaceae bacterium | reverse complement strand
CTTGCGATTGCTTCCTCGCTGGTGGAATTGATGGGCGGCGAAATGGGTGTCGAGAGCAAGGTCGGCAAGGGCTCGACCTTCTGGTTTTCCATCACCCTGCCTGCCCACGGCGAGGCAGAAGATGAACAGGCACCTGCCATTCCGATCGATGTTACCGGCTCACGTATCCTTGTTGTTGATGATAACGCAGTCAACCGGGCAATCCTGCTCGAACAGATGCAGGCATGGCAATTCGACGCTGCGGCATGTGAAAGCGGACAAGAAGCTATGGAACTGTTGTCGGCAGCCATTGCGCAGGATGTGAAAATCGATTGTGTTCTGCTCGACTATCACATGCCGGAAATGAATGGTGCCGATGTAGCACGTGAGATGCGGGCGGACAGCAGATTTGCCAATGTACCGGTGATCATGTTGACTTCTGTCGACCATATGGAAGATGGGCGGGCGTTCTCCTCACTGGGCATTCAGGGTCAGTTGACCAAGCCTGTGCGATCTTCATATCTGCTGGAGACCATTATTTCAGTCCTGACGGAAGAACATGCAAGAAGCGCCCGGGACGGGTTATCCAGCGGTGTCGATATCGCACGAAAGATGGGGGAAGAGAATATGATTTCAAAGTCTGATACGCCAGCAAATCCCGGACATTCAGAAGGTAGATCGCTTGAATCCGACCAGGGAAATGACTCATCTGACCAAAACGCAGAGATCCAGAATCAAAAATACGGGAATGATCCTGCCAGTGCATCTGACAGCACTTCAAAACCATTCTCAGCCTCTAATGTAATTGTAAAACGCGAGCAGATAGACATTCTGGTTTGCGAGGATAATGAAGTGAATCAGATCGTCTTCAGCCAGATTCTGGAAGCGACTGATTACAAGTTCGAGATCGCCAATGATGGTGAGGAAGGGCTGGAAATCTATCGAAAGAAGAAGCCGAGATTGGTTCTGATGGACGTATCTATGCCCAAGATGAATGGGTTGGAAGCAACTGGTGAAATCCGCAAGCTTGAAAGCGACACCGACCACCACACGCCCATCATCGGGGTGACAGCCCATGCGATCAAGGGTGATCTGGAAAAGTGTCTTGATGCGGGCATGGATGACTATCTGTCAAAGCCGGTGTCTCCAGACCGATTGGTCGAGAAGGTGGAAACCTGGATACAGCAAGGCTCGTCAAAACGCGCAATCGCATGATTGTGCGCGGCCAGGCAGAATAATCCGTTGAGCTCAGACCAGGTAGCCAGTTCAGGCAGATTCCTTCCACTTGATGGAACATCCCATGGAGGCAATCTGCTCCTCCGGCCCATTACCTGTTTCTGCAACCTGTTTCATCGCATTGAACAGGTCGCGGGTTAGATCCGGAGAACCAGGTTGCGCTCGAGAAGCGTCAAGGCGTCCACGATATTGCAATTCCAGCTTGCTATTGAAGCCATAGAAGTCTGGCGTACAGACGGCGTTATAGGCCTTGGCAACTGATTGGTCTTCATCCAGAAGATAGGGAAATGAGAAGTTATTGCTTTCGGCGAATAGTTTCATGTTCGGAAATGAATCTGCGGGGTAATCGTCAGCGTCGTTTGAACATATGGCAACAAAGCCTACACCAAGTCTTGCCAAATCATTGGCATCGCGAACAATCCGGTCGATGATTGCCTTGACATAGGGGCAATGGTTGCAAATGAAGACTACCACCAATCCATCAGGACCGGCACTTTCAAAAATAGAATGATCGTTTCCGTCCGTGCCCGGTAGTGTCGCGTCGATAGCCTGCCATCCAAAATCGCAGATCGGCGGTATTGCTGCCATCAAACATTCTCCGTTCAAATAAAAATCAAATCTTCAATTTCCATTGCCTTGGCGTGCGGCCAGAGACCGTGGAGTAAATGCTAACCAAATCTTAATGGCAACGACCTAGCTTATATCTTTGAGATCCGAATCTGCAATATCCAAGCTCCAGCTTCGGGAACATACCTTCGCCGGGCGGTGTTAGGACTGAATTATAGGACATCAATATCACCAAAGGGAGCTTCCCAAGTGCCCCGCTTAATGACAAAAATGAGATATCCCGGTGAGAATCGGTTGGATGAACGAATAAGTTGCCGTCTTTCAGGTAGAATTTCCTTCAACGGTGTTTTCATTGCGGATTGTGTGATCAAGGATATGTCAATTTCCGGATTCCGCGCGTTTGTCGCTTCGGATATTTGGTTGCCAAACGAATTCGATGTTTATTGCAAGCATTTTGACAGCCCTATCAAGGCCAGAATGCGCTGGCGTTCAAAGGAATTGATGGGTGCGGAGTATATTTACTGATTATTGACTCCGAATTCGACGAGCCTTGCCTTCCAATCAGGTTGAAATAATTTTTTGAGGGAACGCTTTTCCTGGCGGCTCGTACCATTGTCGTAATATTTGTCGATAAATGATTGCCAAATCTGTCTGAGGCATAGTTAATCTGGTTCCTGATCCAGGAGAGGAGCCGTCATGAATTCCTTTATTTTCAACACATCAAAATCCATTCGTTTTGGTGCCGGGATCCTCGATGAGATCGGGAATATCGCGAGATCGGATTTTGGAACAAATCTATTGCTGGTTACCGATCCGGGGATGATTACAACCGGCATTGTTGATCGTGCAGTGAAGTCCCTGAAACAGGCAGAAATAGATGTGCAAGTCTTTGACGAGGTCAAAGCCGACCCTCCAGAGGCGATTATTTTGCAGGCTTCAGCGACCGCGAGAGAAAATGATGTGGATGGCGTCATTGGATTGGGCGGCGGATCATCACTTGATGTTGCCAAACTGGTTGCACTGCTTGCGGTTGGATCAGAAAATCTGGCAGACATTTATGGCGTTGGAAATGCAAAAGGTCCGCGCCTGCCGCTGATCCTTGTTCCAACAACCGCCGGTACAGGTTCGGAAGTTACACCGGTTTCCATCGTGACTACGGGCGCGAAGGAAAAGATGGGGGTGGTTTCGCCGGTAATCTTGCCTGATCTTGCTATCCTTGATCCGGAACTGACGCTTGAGTTACCTCCGCACATAACTGCTGCAACCGGCATTGATGCAATGGTCCACGCGATTGAGGCCTATGCATCTGCAAGTCCAAACAATAATCCGATTTCCCGTCTGCTTGCCACAAGGGCTCTGGAGTTGTTAAGCCGTTCGGTGTTGACGGCGGTGCATAGTGGCGATGATCTGGCTGCTCGTTCCGATATGCTTCTAGGTTCGATGTTTGCCGGTCAGGCATTTGCCAATTCTCCGGTTGCTGCTGTTCATGCGCTTGCTTACCCGCTGGGCGGGCATTTTCATATTCCACACGGTCTTTCCAATGCGTTGGTGCTGCCACATGTGTTGAGATTCAACACGAAAACTGCGCCTGGACTCTATGCAGAAATGGCGCCCCATGCGTTTCCCGAACTGGCTGAACTTGAGGGCCAGGAAAGAGCCGAGGCATTCTGTGAGAAACTGGCGGAGCTTTCTTTGGCTTGTGGTTTGCAACAGAGCCTTCGAGAGATGAATATTGGAAGAGAATCCTTGCCAGCGCTTGCCAGTGATGCAATGAACCAGACCAGATTATTGGTCA
This sequence comes from Rhizobiaceae bacterium, assembly GCA_051009635.1. Classification (GTDB taxonomy): domain Bacteria; phylum Pseudomonadota; class Alphaproteobacteria; order Rhizobiales; family Rhizobiaceae; genus BOKV01. Next base: position 3,884 of record JBPCWJ010000356.1, on the reverse strand, counting down.
ATAATCCACGTGAGATAACCGAGGCTGACGCGCTTGCTATCTACAAGGCAGCCTATTGAAGGAACTAGCATGAAACTTGATCTGAAAGACCCCAGCCTGCTGGAGACAAGAGCATATATTGGCGGTGAATGGGTCGAGGGAAAAAAGACCTCACCAATCACAAATCCGTCGACTGGTGAAGTTGTTGCTGAAGTGGCAGACATGGAGGCCAGTGACGTCGCGGCTGCAATTGACGCCGCCTTTGATGTGCAGAAGGATTGGGCTGCCAAGACTGCCAAGGAGCGGAGCACATTACTGCTTAAATGGCAGCAATTGACCCTGGATAATCAGGAAGACCTTGCGCTTATTCTGACCGCGGAAATGGGGAAGCCGCTTGCCGAGGCACGTGGAGAGATCGCCTATGGCGCAAGTTTTATCCAGTGGTTTGCAGAGGAGGCACGGCGTGTTTATGGAGATGTGATTCCAGGACACCAGGATGACAAGCGTCTTGTTGTATTGAGGCAGCCGGTAGGTGTTGTCGGGTCGATTACACCCTGGAATTTTCCCAATGCAATGATCGCCCGCAAGGTCGGGCCGGCATTGGCGGCTGGTTGCAGCTTTGTTGGCCGGCCGGCAGAAAAAACGCCCTTGTCAGCGTTGGCATTGGCTGTGTTGGCGGAACGTGCTGGTTTGCCAAAAGGAATATTGAGCATTGTTCCAGGACTTGATTATGCCGGTATGGGACAGGAGCTTTGTTCCAATCCAAAAATACGAAAATTGACCTTTACCGGTTCCACCGAAGTAGGCCGGATTCTCATTCGCCAGTGTGCACATGACATAAAAAAATTATCGCTTGAATTGGGCGGGAATGCCCCTTTCATCGTGTTCAATGATGCTGATCTCGACAAGGCGGTTGAAGGTGCCATCATCGCAAAATACCGCAACTCCGGCCAGACCTGCGTCTGTGCAAACCGGATCTATGTTCAGAGCGGCGTTTACGATGCATTCGCCGAGAAATTGGCCAAGGCGACTTCCGACCTCAAAGTAGGTGACGGTATGGTCGACGGTAACAATATCGGACCGTTGATAAACGAAGAAGGATTGGCCAAGGTCGAGAATCATCTGGAAGATGCCGTATCGAAGGGCGCAAGTGTCCTGACTGGAGGGGGGCGCTCGGAACTGGGAGGCTTGTTCTTCCAGCCTACGGTGATTACTGGTGTGAAGAGCGGCATGAAAGTAATCAATGAGGAGACTTTCGGCCCGCTCGCACCCTTGATCCCGTTCGAGACAGATGAGGAGGCGGTTAATCTTGCCAATGATACAGAATTTGGCCTGGCATCCTATTTCTATACCAATAATCTCAGCCGCGCCTGGCACGTCTCCGAAGCGCTTGAATATGGCATGGTTGGTGTAAATACCGGCCTGATTTCGACGGCAGAAGCGCCGTTTGGCGGAGTGAAGTCATCCGGCCTGGGCCGCGAGGGATCAAAATATGGTCTCGATGAATATCTCGAGATGAAATATGTCTGCTTTAGCGTTTGAAGCGAAAATATCTGTCGGTTGAAAGGCAGATTTTGAAGGTTGGTTGGACATGTGGCCGCATCGGTTGATGCGGCCATTTCCGTTAAACGTAACGGAAAACAAACACTGCCCACACCATACAGATCAACAGTGGCCACCATAGGGGTGTTCCGACGAAAAACAGCCATGCAATGAAAATGAAGGCGCTGCCCAGAAGGGATATGAACAGGCGATCTCCACGCGTCGTATCAAGTGCGAATACGCCACGGCGCGGGCTGCCTCCGGGACTGTAATATTCCCAAATCCCCATGGCGGTTATGCAGGTGATGATGAAGGCGAAAAAAGCAATTGTCGCCCTGGTCCACGCCATCCAGGTGCCGAGCGGTTCGGTCCACCATTGAAATCCGAAAAGTGCAGCGTCTTCCATGGCCGGTTTCCTCACACCCTGCCCAGGGCGAAACCCTTGGCGATATAGTTGCGTACAAAGTAGATCACAATTGCACCTGGAATAATCGTCAACGTACCAGCGGCTGCCAAAAGTCCCAATTCGTAACCGGAGGACGAGGCCGTCTTTGTCATGGTGGCCGCGATTGGCTTGGCGGCAACGGCGGTCAGCGTTTTTGCGAGCAGTAACTCAACCCATGAGAACATGAAGCAGAAGAACGCCGCAACACCGATACCGGCGGCAATAGTCGGGATAAATATCTTGATAAAAAATGCCGGGAAGGAATAACCGTCGACATAGGCAGTTTCGTCCAGTTGTTTGGGTACTCCGGACATGAAGCCTTCCAGGATCCAGACCGCAAGCGGGATATTGAAAAGCGTATGTGCAAGGGCAACGGCAAGATGGGTATCGAAAATGCCAATGGCCGAATAAAGCTGGAAAAATGGAAGGGCAAATACCGCTGCCGGTGCCATGCGGTTGGTCAGCAGCCAGAAGAACAGGTGCTTGTCGCCCAGAAAACGGTAGCGCGAAAACGCATAGGCTGCAGGTAGCGCGACAGACACAGACAAGACCGTATTCATGCAAACATAAATGATGGAATTCACATATCCCATATACCAGGTCGGATCAGTGAATATGACGCGGTAATTTTCGAGCGTAAAATTCTGGGGCCAAAGCGTGAAGGAACCAAGAATCTCGTTTGTTGTCTTGAACGACATGGAGACCAGCCAATAGATCGGCAGCATCAGGAAGATGATGTAAATGGTGGGAATGAGCCAGGATGCGCGTTTCATCATTGGTCCTCATTTCGGGTCATGACGGTGTAGAAGATCCAGCTCATCAACAAGATGACCAGGAAATAGATGAGCGACATTGCCGCTGCAGGACCGAGATCGAACTGGCCGAGCGCGATCTTTACAAGATCAATTGACAGGAGTGTCGTTGAGTTTCCGGGACCTCCGCCGGTCAGGACGGATGGTTCTGTATAAATGTTGAACGAATCCATGAAGCGCAGCAGGATTGCGATTGTCAGGACCCGCTTCATTTTTGGAAGCTGAATATATCTGAAGATCGACCATGAACTGGCGCCGTCAATCTTGGCGGCCTGATAGTACGCATCGGGGATCGAGACCAGACCGGCATAGGCCAGCAACACAACGAGTGATGTCCAGTGCCAGACATCCATCAGGATCAGCGTGAACCAGGCGGCACCCGGCTGTCTGGTATAGTTGTAATCGAAGCCCAGCGTGTTCAGGGTTTTTCCAAGCAGGCCGATTTCCGGCAGGCCGAAAATATTCCACATCGCGCCTACCACGTTCCAGGGTATCAACAGCGGCATTGCCATCAGGACCAGGCAGACGGAGACCCATGGTCCCTTGCGCGGCATTGCAAGTGCGATGATTACGCCGAGTGGAACTTCAATAGCCAGAATGGTGAAGGTGAAGAACAACTGTCTGCCAAGTGCGTCGTGAAAGCGGCTTGAGCGGAGAACTTCCTCAAACCATGAGACGCCTGACCAGAAAAATACGTTGTCGCCAAACGTTTCCTGCACCGAATAATTGACCACTGTCATCAGCGGAACAATCGCGTTGAAGGCAACGAGGATCAGTACTGGAAGGACAAAGAACCAGGCTTTTTGGTTTTCAGTCTTGTTCATTTTCCGCCTCCATCACCTGTCAGCCAGCCATCGCTATAGATGCGCGTGTTACCGGGTGCGAAGGCAAGTTTCGCTTCCTCTGATGGAATTGATGCACCTTCCTGAACCAGAAGTTTTACGGTCTGACCAGCGCAAACGGTGTCAACTATATTGAATCGACCGGCATCGGAGACTTTTACCACCTTGGCGTCCAGACCCTTGTCGGAAAAGGTTACATATTCCGGCCGGACCCCGATTTCCGCTTTCTTGATATCCTTTGACGCCTTGTTGGCAGTGGAGATC
>JBPCWJ010000355.1:0-3544 GCA_051009635.1 Rhizobiaceae bacterium | reverse complement strand
GCGCGGATGAGCGACAGTGCCGGCATCATTTGTGACGGAGAAACGGTTGGAAATGCACTTAATGAGGCTCGCAAACTGAATGAGGAAATTCGAGACCATGGCATAACCTATGGCCGTCCGGCGGAAGCAGCACGCGCCATTCAGCGGGCCCATATGGCGTTGGCATCAGAAGCGGTCCTTACCGCCCTTGATTATTTCATTCAAAATGGTGGCGGTAGCCGGGGTGCCCGCGCAATATGTGATCCGGATGGAGAATCCCTGCCCGAAACCAGAAACGGGCCGTTGGAGGAATACCGCTTCCGCAAGGAACAGGAAGCCCAAAAAGCCGAGCAGATTGTTGTGCGGATGGATAACGGCGCAACGCACATATCTGTCCGGGGTGTCCGGAAATTTGATGAAGACGCAAAGTCATTCTTTGAACGGGACTGGCCGGATTGGCTGACTGGGCAAATCTACAAATCTGACAGTTAATCCCGCAAAAGGTTCTTCGGTCAGCGAATACGACTTGACTCATTTGGAACGATCCATTAAATAAAAATTGGAACGATCCAAAATAAACGAAATTATCCAATTTTCAGACAAGTTCCAGCTGAATGGCAATGGATCTTGACCGATGTCCAGGGTCGGTTTTTTAAGGAGGTTTCAGAAATGGCATCCAAGATCGTATCGGCCGCCGAAGCTGCCGGAAGGATTGAAGATGGCGTGGTCGTATCCGTATCTTCCTCATCCGGTCTCGGCTGTCCCGATAAGGTCCTGGAAGCGATAGGAGCGCGCTTCGACAAGGAAGGCCACCCCCGCAATATCACGACACTGCATCCGATTGCTGCCGGTGACATGTATGGCATCAAGGGCGTGGATCATATTGCCAAGGATGGACTGCTTTCAACAATCATTGCCGGTTCTTATCCAAGCGGTCCCTCCAGCATGCCGATGCCGGAGATCTGGAAGATGATCGTTGAAGACCGGGTCGCGGCCTATAATGTCCCTTCCGGCATTCTCTTTGACATGCATCGCGATGTAGCAGCACGGCGTCCAGGCGTTCTAACAAAGGTGGGTATTGATACCTTTGTCGATCCCGTTCGCGAGGGATGCGCCATGAACGATACGGCGGACAAGAAAAAAATCGTTTCGCGGCAGGAATTCGACGGTGAGACATGGCTGCACTTCAAAAATTTTGCTCCCGATGTCGCCATTTTGCGTGCTACTACCGCTGATGAACGTGGCAATCTGACCTATGAGCATGAAGGGGCCTATCTGGGTGGTCTGGATCAGGCGGTTGCCGTTCGTAATAATGGCGGGCTGATCATCGCACAGGTGAAGCGGGTGACGGCAAGCGGCTCGCTTCGTCCGCATGATGTGCGTGTGCCGGGCAATCTGGTTGACCTGGTGGTTGTCGATCCCGAACAAAGACAAACGACAGAGACCTTTTTCGATCCGGCCATTTCCGGCGAGATAATCCGCCCGCTTTCCAGCTTCTCACTTGCTGAACACGGCGTGGAGAAAGTTATCGCTCGCCGGGCCGCAATGGAACTGAAATCAGGCCAGACTGCCAATCTTGGGTTTGGAATCTCTGCCATGGTTCCCCGCATTCTGCTGGAAGAGGGGCATGGTGACGCCGTAACCTGGGCAATCGAACAGGGCGCCGTCGGCGGTGTGCCCTTGACCGGATTTGCCTTTGGTTGCGCGTCCAATGCTGATGCCTTCATGCCTTCACCCAGCCAGTTCACCTATTTCCAGGGTGGCGGATTTGACCTCTCCTTCCTGTCGTTCCTGGAAGTTGATGTTGAAGGCAATGTCAATGTTTCCAAGCTTGGCAAAAAACCTTACCTGACCGCCGGTTGCGGCGGATTTGTCGATATTACCTCCCATGCCAAAAAGATTGTTTTTTCCGGATTGTTCGAGGCCGCTGCTGAATTTGACATCTCGGATGAAGCCCTTCGCATCAAGAAACCGGGCAAGTTCACCAAGATGGTGGATGCTGTCGAGCACGTAACCTTTTCCGGAAAACGTGCCCGCGAGACCGGACAGGAAGTACTTTACATCACCGAACGGTGCGTAATCCGTCTTGATGACGAAGGGCTGGTCGCAACCGAAATTATGCCGGGAATTGACCCTGAAAATGACATTGCCGAAGCCTCGCATGGCCGCGTTCGCATCGCAGGAAATGCTGGAACAATGTCGGCGGGCCTGTTGGGCAAGCAGCCAATGGGGCTTGCCGTATGAGCGATTTGCGCATCCAGATTGACGGGCCAATCGCCGAGCTTTGCATTGATAATCCAGCAAAACTCAACGCATTGACGCCTGAAATGTTGAAGGCGCTCGAAGCCCATTGTGAAAGGGTCGAAACGGACGACGCCATTCGCGCAGTTGTCCTCACGGCAGAAGGCGAACGCGCATTTTGCGCAGGTGCTGATATCAATGCCTGGTCCGGACTGTCACCACGTGATTTTGCACGGCACTGGATACGGGATGGCCACAGAATTTTCGATCGCCTCGCGCGATTATCAAAGCCGACCATTGCTGCAATAGGCGGACATGCCTTTGGCGGTGGGCTTGAATTGGCCACAGCCTGCGATATTCGGATCATGGCACCGGAAGCAACGCTTGCCTTGCCGGAAGCAGGAGTAGGCGTCGTTCCCGGTTGGTCGGGTACCCAAAGGCTGGCGCGCCTGATGACGGAACCGGTATTAAAGGAAATGGCAATTTTCGGCCGCAGGATAAATGCTGAACGGGCACATGCGATTGGGTTTGTTGCGGAAATTGCAGATGAGGTTCGTACCCACGCATTTGAAGTGGTAGAGCAGGTTATCTCTTCATCACCCAGGTCAATCGAAATCACAAAATACATGATTCACGGCGCTGTTGGCGAAGATAGTGCAGCAATGATCGAGGCACTCGGTGGCGGATTTATTGCTGCAAGCGATGACAAGGCGGAAGGCGTGGCAGCATTCCGGGCCAAGCGCCAGCCAAGCTTTTCAGGAAACTAAAATGACAAAACACGATCTGACACTGATTGCTGCGCAAAAGAATCCGAAACTGCCGGGCGAACCATTCAAGGCGCGTCACCTGATAGATGGCCAATGGCACGATAGTCAGGATGGCACGACGTTTGAGCGGCACTCGCCATCGCATGGCATATTGGTCACTCATGCTGCCAAAGGCGGTGTCAGCGAAACGGAACAGGCGATATCCGCTGCAAGGCAGGCATTTGATGATGGCCGCTGGTCCGACATCCCGGGGAAGGACCGTTCGATATTGTTGTTGAAGGTAGCCGACCTGATCGATGCCAATCGTGAGCGCATCGCGCTGCTGGAAACGCTGGAGAGCGGCAAACCGATAAGCCAGGCAATTGCAGAAATCGAGGGTGCTGCCGATCTTTGGCGTTATGCAGCAGCGCTTGCACGTACAATGCATGGCGACAGCCACAACGCGCTTGGCAAGGATATGTTGGGCATCGTTCTCAAGGAGCCGATTGGAGTCGCTTCAATTATCACGCCCTGGAATTTTCCATTCCTGATCGTTTCACAAAAACTACCCTTTGCGC
>JBPCWJ010000354.1:0-4073 GCA_051009635.1 Rhizobiaceae bacterium | reverse complement strand
GCTGATGTTTCGTGGATTGATGGTTTATCCCCCCAAGGGAGATGTACGCACAACAATTGAATTTCTGGCAGATGCAAGGAAGAAATTTGATGCTGCGGGATTGGGGCTTGAAGTCGTCTCCACCGGTGGTACGCCGAATTTGAACTCAATCGGCCAATGCGGTGAGACCGAATACCGCTCGGGAACCAGCATCTATAATGACCGGATGATGATTGGTTTTGATGTTGCGACACCGGGTGATTGCGCCTTGCATGTCTATTCCACCGTCATCAGCCACCCGGTACCGGGCCGGATTATCCTCGATGCCGGGTCGAAGGCGCTGACCAGTGACCTTGGCGGATATGACACATTTGGTATTTTGCCGGACTATCCGGCGGCAAAAATCACAAAGCTTTATGAGGAACACGGCATAGTCGATGTTTCAGCATCCGACGATGTTCCAGCCATTGGTGAAGTTGTGCGTGTCCTTCCAAATCATGTCTGCCCCGTCAGCAATCTGTTCGACGAAATCCTCTGCCTGGAAGAATCCGGCCGGTTACGTTCGCTGCGCATTGATGCGCGTGGCAAGACGGCGTAAATTGCATATGTTCAAATAGTTTCTTCCCAGATCTCCAAATTGACTGCCAGCCTCACCTTGAACAGGCAACAGGAACCAGCCGGGACAATTCATGGAAATCATCAACATATTGGTCAATCCGATATTGCCGGTCTTCGCCATAATGGCATTGGGGTTTGTCCTGGGAAGGACCGATTTCACCACGGTCGAGGACGCGCGGGTTGTCAACCGGTTTGCGATGACCGTCCTGCTACCCATTTTGGGATTTGACCTGATCGCCAATGCGCCTGTTTACAGTTTCGTTTTCACCCCTCTTCTTATCTATGCTGTGGGGCAGATCTTGGTGTTCTTGCTCGGTTTTTTACTGGCAAACAAGTTGCTTGCGATAGACCGGGAACAATCATTGCTATTGGCGTTTAGCGGTGTCTTTGCAAACAACGTCCTCTATGTGCTTCCCCTTTCGGCGATCCTGTATGGCGACGATAAAATTCTCCCCATAACGTCGATCATTACCTGGGACGCATCCATCGCATTTGGCGCCGCAATCATCGCCTTGCAGTTGATAAAACTCGGAAGGGTGTCGCCGGGCAAGGTGATAACGACACTAGCCAAAAACCCTTTGCTGATTGCAATAACCACGGGTCTGGTGTTTGTAATTTCCGGTATTGGCATACCAGCGCCAATTCAAACCTTCCTGGACTTTAACAGCGCTGCTGCTGCACCCGTCGCCCTATTCTCGCTGGGCGTTGTTCTCTCAAAGACCCGGTTCCGGATTGATTTGGCCGTCACCACTTTTACGCTGATTAAGCTTGTCGTCTTCCCATTTGTTGTCTGGATTGGTTTTGAGTTTTTAGCACCGGGCGAACCAAGCCGGGGACAATTCCTTCTTGGTTCCGCAGGGCCATCCGGTGCCATGGCGTTCACACTAGCTTTTCTTTATGGCGTAAGAACTGACGCCATCGCCCAGGTGATTGTCATTACAGGCGTGGTTACCTTGTTGTCGTTGGCACTACTTGCGTAGCAGGCGGTTCCTTATTTACCAGGACAGCACAGATAAAGCTGGATCAGACCACGCCTGCTACTGCTAACCATCGGGTGTATAGGGATCGGGTGTGCCCGGTGGGACAGGCGGCTCTTTCTTGAGTGACTCCATATGATCTGTTAGAACCTTGCCAGCTGGCCAACGTACCCAGGCATTCTCAATGAACCTATGATCGTCAAAGGGGTGTTCCTCCTTCATATCGGTATGAAGGTCGTAGAACAAAGGAAAGTCATACATTTTTCGTGGTTCACCAGCGCCCTGAGCAACATCCTGGAACATCATTTTCCAGTTACGCCATTTCACACCAAAGACCTGGTTGCCAACATAGACAACAATGGCCTCGCGATTCGACGATTCGCTGGCACCTTCAAAAAATTCGGACTGGTCTACGCCATCAATGATGCGATCGGTTGGGACCTTGCCTCCTGCCCATTTTGCAAATGTTGTATAAAGATCCATCTCGTGGACAATTTCATTGCTCACTGCACCCGCCGGAATTTTTCCAGGCCAACGGATCAGAAATGGTACCCTCAGAGAACCTTCCCGTCCGGTAAAATAGGTGCCGCTCCAAGGACCGCTTGTTCCGTGATAAGGAACCAGCATTTCCGGACCGTTGTCCGCAGTGAAGATGAATATGGTATTGTCGCGTATACCCAATTCATCCACCGCATCCAAAAGGTCTCCAACATATGTGTCGAGTTGGGCCAGAACGTCCGCAAAAGGCCCTTTGCCTGTCTTCCCCAGGAAATCGGGGTGCGGTTCTACCGGCAGGTGTGTCTGGGTGTAAGGAATGAACAAAAAGAATGGTTCGTTATCTTTGGCGTGGCGCTTCATAAAATCTATGGAACGGTCGGTCAGCTCTCGATCAATTAACCTGCGTTCCTCCAGGTTATAAGGCCGTAGCGACTTTGGGGGCGCTCCTTTGCGGCCTTCCATCAGACTGTATACGCGCTCGGTAAGCGGATGCGCCTGACGGCGGAAGCGCGGATTATCGCCCTCGTTCCAAAACGCCTCGTCGGTCGAATTGGGAATACCGTACCACTCATCAAACCCCTGATCCGTAGGAAAACGCCCCTCGGTATCGCCCAGGTGCCACTTGCCAAACATGCCTGTCGTGTAACCGGCTTCAGCCAGCATTTCCGGCATGGTATGCTCCCACTGTGTGAGGCCGTATAGTGTAGTGGACAACGGAACAGAGGCATTACCCGTACGCACGGCGTAGCGACCTGTCATGATAGCTGCCCGACTAGGTGTACACTGAGCCTCCACATTGAAGTTCAGCAGCTTCATTCCTTCTTCTGCAAGTGAATCGATACGAGGAGTGGGAGCCCCGCGCAGGACACCGCCGCCATAAGTACCCAGCTCGCCGTAACCGAAGTTATCCATAAACACGAGCACGATATTCGGTTTTTCTTGTGCATTCGTAGTCACAGTGGAACAAATAATGAAAAGGAGGCCAACCATGATCCGTAACATTTGCAATCTCCGACACTGGTTTTAGAAGAAATGTCCTGCAACTACCGTTGCCATTCAGACTCAACCCGCAATAGCGAAGATTACATCACCTAGATTAAATCCATTATGCGATTCTTTCCAATTTGGTATTGAAACGAGTTGCTTAAGTATCAGGTTTGAAGAGATAAATTGTGTCAGGTGAGTGATGTGTACTAACTACCACTATTGAGGGTTGTGGAAGGAAGCTCACCGAAAAGTTCTTTATACTGGCCGGAAAATCTTCCGAGTTCCCAGAACCCGAACCGAATGGCAGCATCGGAGACACTGGTTCCAAGTTCAGCCTCTTCAGTAATACAGCGGCGCACTTGCGTCAGTCGCCAACGCCGAAGGTAGGCTATCGGAGACATGTTCAGGGTATTTTTAAATGCGCGGTTTAAGCTGGTTTGGGACACTCCCATTTGATAAGCTATCTCGGCTAGCTGGACCGGTCTCCCAGAGTTAGCGCGTAGATAGTCTTCTGTCTTTCGTACTGTCTGAAAGTGGTTAGGCATAAGGACAGCGCGTCGATCGGCTCCAACTTCCAAGGTCGCCAACGCACGCAAATAAAGTTCCAATGTCTCTTCAAGCACAGCTGCTCGAACTGCCTGGCTGTTTTGTATTTCCGGATTTTCAAGTGCTTTCCTGGCTGCACGAAGATGGAAATGTAATTCATGGTACTGCCTGTCCTGTACAGCAGAGAACTTTGGATCACTCCAGAAATCAGCAGGCAATTTCATTTCGCGCTGTACCACAGCATAATCCAAATCTTCTTGAGAAATCGTCAGAAGCGAGTAACTCAGGGAATCATTATGGATTGAATCGCATTCATGCCCCCCAAGGTAGTGCCCAACAAAGCCGGACCGAACCTCCTTTCCCCATTCATATGTCGGTCCTGCCGAACTCAATAGAGTACCAAGAACTACTCCTTCGGAGGCCATCACACCACGGATTCTAACGTATCCGCTAAAATCACCGGTCGAA